>CAIYTJ010000671.1 GCA_903929065.1 uncultured Bacteroidales bacterium
ACTGTCCTGCAATCAGATAATCACCTGAAGGAGTTACGGAAAAACTCTCGACCATAAACTTCTTTCCCTTGTATTCGCTTGCTCCTTTATCGCCGGGTGCTGTTTTAAATTTCTTTTTAATATCCGAAACCGATGTGGTTGAAGCAAAAGCCAATTGATCGCCGCTGAATTTAAGCAAATGGAAAAAATCCATATTTTGTTCAGCTGATTTTCTCCAATATACATCTTGTAAATTAAATCCTTCGACTGAACCCGGGTTATAAATTGGACAATATTCACTAAAGACTTTTGAATAAGGCTCTTTCGACTTTTTGGAATTTCCAAAGAAATAAATATCACCATCTTTTTCGTTGACAGCAGTAATAAGTAATGCCGGTGATGGGCTCTTGAATTCAACTTTATTTTTCAGGTTTCCTTTTAAATCATAGCGGAAATAAGTGTATTTTGAAATATCCGAAGCTCCTTTGTTTGGAGCAAACACCAACACTACATCAGGAGTATCATTTGTGCCATTTACCATGGCAGAGTAAACCAACGTATATGAACCGGTCAAATCAACCGGAATTTCTTTATACTCCATCTTTTCGTCCAAAATGTACTCAAGGATAAGAAATTTATCTGCCTGAATTTTATCTTTGGTTTCGCTCTTTACAAGTGCAAACAGGTTTTTATGATCATCGTAGGAAGCATAACCAATGTATACTTTCCCATTGTCATTTTTTGGTTTTACCGTTTCTTTTTTAATAGTTTTCTTTTTTTGGTAGCACTGTTTGGTCTGATTCCACGTTTCCAATCTCAGTTCTTTGTAAATTTTGAGTTTCCGGCTGAGTACATCAAAAGAAGTAGAGCCTCCTACGTAAGCTGAATAATACACATTTTGTACATCTTCTTTCTGTTCTTTAAATGTCTGTTCATCAGATGTTCCAGTAAATTTCAAATTTTTGTCAAAAACATAATTTTCATAAGACATAACCTCGCTCTTTTTGTCAAGTCTCATCCGATAAAGAACGTTCATGTAACCGTCATCGCTTTTAACAGCATTAAAGAGATGTCCTTTTTGAGACTTAGCCGAAAGAGGTTGAATAACTTCTTTAATTACCTGTGCATAAATGGATGTTATAAAAAACATCAGAAATGGAACAATAAATAAATGTCTTTTCATATTGTATAGTATTAATTTCCTACTCTTTTGGCTTTTCGGTTTCGCCCCGTTTTTTCGAATGGTTGCTGGCTCCATCATAATCAAATTTAAAGAAAACAAAAATAAGTTCTTGACTGCAAATTCCTGTAACCATTTACATATGCTGACATATTATTTACACAATAAAATTATTTCTTTTCGCAATTATTACATCTTTGTTCACAACATATCAATTGACTTGTTGGAAACAAAAAAAGCCGCAAAATATGCGGCTTTTCCAATAATATGTCTGTTTGTCTTAATTTTGTCCGAATGAACCGCCCACAATATCGAGCAATTCGTTGGTAATAGCCTGCTGACGTGATTTGTTGTACTGAAGTGAAAGTTCCTGCAGTAAATCTGTGGCATTGTCGGTAGCCATTTGCATGGCAATTGTTCGCGCTGCATGTTCAGAAGCATTGGAATCCAGCAAAGCGGTATAAACCTTCAACCGAAGCACTTTGGGGATTAAATCGGCCATAATGGTTGCACGGTTAGGTTCTACAATATAATCGAGTGCCACCGTACCTTTTGTTGAAGGTTGCAATTGTATTGGCAAATACGTCTCTTCAGTCAAAACCTGTGTACTTTTGCTTTTAAAATGGTGGTAAATCAACTCCACTTTATCAATTTGTTTGGTCTGAAACAATTGCATCACCTCATCAGCCAAAGTCAGTGCAGCTGCATATGTTGGTTTATCGGCCATTTTTTCGAAATCTCCTTCCGGTTCAAAGCCCGATTTAATGCAAGCTTTGGCTATTTTCTTTCCAACCGGAAAAATCAGGATATTTTCTTTTCCAAGCGATTTGTAATTTTCAACCGCATGATTTAATTTCTTAATCACATTGGTATTGAAACTTCCGCACAAACTGGAATTGGAGGAAATGGCAATAATGGCCACCCTTTTTACTTCAGGATTTTCAGCAAAAACTGAAACATTATCTTCTTCGGCACTTAAAAAATTATTCAGCAAACCGTTCAGCCGTTGCTCATACGGGAAAAAATTCTCGATGGTCTTTTGTGCTTTTCGCAATTTAGCCGAAGACACCATCTTCATGGCCGATGTAATCTTCTGAGTCGACTTTACCGACTGAATACGTGATTTTATTTCCTTTAATGAAGACATTGTTTAATTTACGATTTATTCATTTACAATTTACAATTGAAAATCATAAAACTGCCACCCTTTTAGCTACTTCGCCGGCTACTTTGGTGATGATGCCAGTCACTTCGTCGTTTATAATTCCTTTTTTAAGCATATCTAATACATCTGCCTGATGGGATAGTTCAAGTACCATCAAAAATTCTTTCTGAAATTCCTGAACTTTATCAATCGGCACCGAAGCCAGTAAGCCGTTTGTACCGCAATAAAGCACCGCAACCTGTTTTTCAACAGACATTGGTTCATGCAAAGCCTGAACGAGTAAGCGCGTATTTTTTTGTCCTTTATCAATAGTCATCGCAGTTACAGGGTCCATATCACCACCAAATTTAGTGAATGCTTCCAGTTCGCGGAACTGCGCCTGATCCATTTTCAATGTACCTGCCACTTTTTTCATGGTTTTAATCTGAGCGTTACCACCCACACGCGAAACCGAAATTCCTACGTTAATTGCCGGACGGTTTCCCTGATTGAACAAGTCGGTATCGAGGAAAATCTGACCGTCGGTAATGGAAATTACGTTGGTTGGAATATAGGCTGAAACGTCACCTGCCTGAGTTTCAATAATCGGCAAAGCAGTCAATGAACCCCCGCCTTTTACTTTTCCTTTCAGACTTTCAGGCAAATCGTTCATTTGCTCGGCCACTTCCTGTTGCGAAATAACACGGGCTGCTCTTTCGAGTAAGCGCGAGTGCAAATAGAAAATATCGCCCGGATAAGCTTCACGACCGGAAGGACGACGAAGAATCAGCGAAACTTCGCGGTAAGCAACAGCTTGTTTCGATAAATCATCGTAAACCACCAATGCATGACGACCGGTATCGCGGAAAAATTCACCAATGGTTGCACCCGCAAACGGAGCGTAATATTGTAATGCAGCAGGATCGGAAGCCGTAGCCGAAACAATAACAGTATATTCCATGGCGCCTTTTTCAAGCAACGTATTGTAAATGGTTGCAACGGTCGAACCTTTTTGTCCGATAGCTACATAAATACAATACACAGGATCACCTGCTTCATAATTTGATTTCTGATTAATAATGGTGTCTATCGCCACACTGGTTTTTCCGGTCTGACGGTCGCCGATAATCAACTCACGTTGTCCGCGGCCGATTGGAATCATGGCATCAACAGCTTTCAAACCGGTTTGTAACGGTTGATTTACAGGTTGACGGTAAATAACTCCCGGAGCTTTGCGTTCAAGCGGCATTTCAATCATCTCGCCGGAAATTTTTCCTTTTCCATCGAGCGGTTCACCAAGCGGATTGATAACGCGGCCCAACATGCCTTCGCCTACACCAATTGAAGCCACGCGTTTAGTCCGTTTCACGGTAAAACCTTCCTTAATCTGGCTGGTTGGTCCGAGCAAAACAGCTCCCACGTTATCTTCTTCGAGGTTCATTACGATGGCTTTCATACCGTTCTCAAATTCAAGCAATTCGTTGGCTTCGGCATTGCGAAGTCCGTAAATACGAACCACACCATCGCTGACCTGCAACACAGTACCTACTTCGTCAAACTGAACGCTGGTATCAATTCCTTCGAGTTGCATCCGAAGAATTTCGGATACTTCGCTCACCTTAATATTATCAGACATCTTGTAATAATTTACGATTTTATAATTTACAATTTACGATTGGAGACTCCTGATTACAACTTACGGCAAAAGCAATCGCAAATCGTACATCTTTAAATCGTAAATTTTTAAACGGTTTTTTTGTTTTTCTCAATATATTCCTGACGAATTCTGCGGAGCTGACCGGAAACGCTGGCATCCCAACGTACAAAATCTACTTCGAACATGAATCCACCTAAAATTTCAGGATCAATTACCTTTTCCATTTCAACGGTGCCACCGGTTGTATTTTCAATTAAAGTCATCAATTTAGCCTCAACTGTTTTATTGACTTCAGCCGCAGTAGTCAGCTTTCCGAAATGGATATTTTTCTGTTTCCGGTATAAATCAATGTATTTCAGCGCAATTTCGTGCAAATGTTTTTCGCGGTTGTTTTCCAGAATCAAATCTACAAAACGCTCGAATGGTTTGCTAACATTTCCACCGGCAGCAAGGAAAATAATCTTCCGCTTTTCGGCATTTGCCAAAACGGGATTATCCAGCACCGTTTTCAATTCACTGAATTGAATGTAGCTCCTGGTCATCGATTTTGCTTCGGTATACACACGGTCCTGTTCTTTGCTCACATTGGCAAAATCCAACAGCGCCTTGGCATAACGAACCGGTATGAGTCCTGTATTCATTCAGAATTACGATTTAGAAACGTTGATTTCGTCAAGCAAACGGTTGATCATATCCATCTGTTCGGTTTTCTTTTCCAACTGTCCGCGAAGTACTTTTTCAGCAATATCAACCGATAACTCGGCCACCTGGCGGCGTATATCGCGAATAGCATCATCCTTCTCCATCAGAATTTGTTTACGGGCGTCTTCAATCAGTTTGGCCGCTTCAAGGGATGCTTTTTCCTTTGCATCTTTAATCAGCATTTCTTTCGATTGCGAAGCTTCATTCAGAATTTTTACGTGTTCTTTACGTGCATTATCAAGAATCAGCAGACTTTCGTCTTTTACCTTAGCCAAATCATCATACGCTTTCTGGGCGCTGAGAAGCGACTCATCGATAAAAGCTTTGCGGTCTTCAACCATCTTGATGATGACTGGAAAGCCAAATTTTGCAAGGATAAATGCAACTATCCCGAATGAAAGAAACATCCAGAATAACAGACCGGAATCAGGCAATAATAACGACATAATTCAATTGATTTACAATTTTACAATTTACAATTTACAATTGGCGGTATGTTGTCAATCGAAACTGGCAAAGACTTTCGGTCTTTGACTTCAGAACCGGAATTTGATTACAGAATAAATCCGCAAACTACAATTGCAAACAAGGCAGCACCTTCAACAAGAGCAGCAGCAATAATCATAGACAAACGAATATCCGATCCGGCTTCAGGTTGACGGGCAATGCCATCCATGGCTGATCCACCAATTCGTCCAATACCAAGACCTGCACCAATAACTGCCAGACCTGCACCAAGTCCTGCACCTAATTTAGCTAAACCTGCACCAGCGGCAGCTTGTAATAAAATTGTAAGTAACATAATTTTTAGTTTATTAATGACCCCAAACCCCTAAAGGGGCTTTAAGACCAAGTTTATAATTATTTTAAATATTTCTTCTTTTTAAATTCAATCATCTCTAAGTCCCCTTCAGGGGATTTAGGGGTTTATTCTTTAACTTTATGAGCATGATGCGGTTCAACCCGCGCCAAACCAATGAAAACAGCTGATAGCAATACAAAAACGTATGCCTGAATATAAGCTACCAGCACTTCCACCAGATTAATGAAAACGGTGAATAAAACCGAAACCACCGTCATGCTGGCGTTCATTGCAGGGCCTAAACTGACCGTTACAAAAACCAGACAAGTAAGACCCAATATGATAGAGTGTCCGGCCAGCATATTGGCAAAAAGACGAATCATTAACGCAAACGGTTTGGTAAATACACCAACCAATTCAATAGCCGGCATTAATGGTAGCGGCACTTTCAGCCAGACAGGCACATCAGGCCAGAAAATCTCGCGCCAGTATTCTTTTGTTCCAAATATATTTACAATCAGAAAAGTACAAATGGCAAGCGTAAACGTAATGGCGATATTACCGGTGACATTCGCACCGCCCGGAAAAATTGGGATAATCCCGATTAAATTATTCAGAAATATAAAGAAAAATACCGTCAGCAGATACGGTGAAAATTTCCGGTAATCTTTTCCAATACAAGGTTTTATCACATCATCGTTTATATTCATGATAAACAATTCCATAAAGCCTACAAATCCTTTTTTCGATTCAAAAGTATCCTTTTTATACGAACGCGCCACCATCAAAATAATGAAAATCAACAACGTACTATTGAACAATAATGAAAAGACAACTTTAGTAATGGAAATATCAAACGGTTTCACTTCGTTTCCTTTGGCATCTTTTTCTACAATTTTACCTTTATATTTTCCTTCAGCAGCAATAATCAACCCTTCGTATTCGCCCTTTTCGTGAAAAGCCGAAGACATGAAAACATGCCAGCCGGTAGTCTTACTGTAAACTATTACCGGAAGCGGAATAGCAATATCGGTCTCGCCGATTTTGGTAATGTGCCAGGTATATGAATCGGCTAAATGCTCCAGAATCAATTCTTTCACATCCAGTTTTTCAGGTTTTCCTGCAGCAGGCACTTCTTCTTTACCAAAAGCAAATGCCGTTGACAAAAAGAGAGTGATAACTATCAGGCTTAATATTTTACGTAAGCTATTCATTTGTAAGTTTATTTTTTATATTCTCTTCGGTCAGATAGAAAAAATAAGTTTCAACACCAAGGTATATTAAATAAAATCCCATAAAAACGACAATAAAATCACGCATCTGTACTCTTTCAACCAAATAATAAATCCCGGCGAAAAGTAACGCAGCAGTGACTTTGCACAATTTGATAATCATATAAAGATTGACCAGTTTGCGCTGGTTTTCTTTGTAATCGCGTGTGACCACGGTTACGAAAACCAATCCCATGATATAAAAGAAACCCGGAATAACCGGATACCATCTGAAATAATGCGTTGGTAAACCCGCTTTCAACAACCACCAAACTCCACAACCGCCTGCTAGCATGACAATTGTAAGAATCGTGTTTAGTTTGATTTTGAGTTTTTCCATGTAATCAGTTTTTCACTAATTCAAGGCAAACCGTCACCACATTATTGCTTATCTCAGCAAAACCACCATCAACCATCAGTTCTGTTTCGTTTTTGTCGGCAGTATAACTGATTTTACCTTCCTTCAACGACGAAATGAGCGGTGCGTGATTTTCCCACACCGTAAACAAGCCACTCGTTCCGGGCAAAGTCACCGAAGTTACTTCGCCTGAAAAATAGATTTGCTCGGGTGTTATTATTTCTAATTTCATTATTGTTGATTGGTTTATTGAGTTAATTGGTTAATTGGTTCTTGAAGTCTAATCTAAACCAATTAACTAGTCAACCAATAAACTATTTAACCATTATTTCTTTGACTGTTCAATCAGTTTCTGTCCTTTGGCAATCGCATCATCAATAGTTCCAACGCTCAGGAATGCCATTTCCGGAAGATAATCCAATTCGCCATCTAAAATCATTTTAAATCCGCGGATCGTTTCTTCGATAGAAACCATTACTCCGGGTTGTCCGGTAAATTGCGATGCCATATACATTGGTTGCGAAAGGAAGCGTTGCACCTTGCGGGCACGGGTCACCACCAAACGGTCTTCTTCCGAAAGCTCTTCCATACCCAGAATCGAAATAATATCCTGAAGCTCTTTATTGCGCTGCAAAATTTGTTTTACGCGTTGAGCCGTATTATAATGATCTTCGCCAATAACCAGTGGATCAAGAATTCGAGAAGTTGATTCCAATGGATCCACAGCCGGAAAAATACCAAGTTCCGAAATCTTACGACTCAAAACGGTTGTTGCATCCAAATGCGAGAAAGTCGTTGCCGGAGCCGGGTCGGTCAAGTCATCGGCAGGCACATAAACTGCCTGAACTGAAGTGATAGAACCGTTTTTAGTCGAAGTAATGCGTTCCTGCATAGTTCCCATTTCAGTAGCCAACGTTGGTTGGTAACCTACTGCCGAAGGCATACGTCCCAGCAACGCCGAAACTTCCGAACCCGCTTGAGTGAAACGGAATATATTATCGATAAAAAACAGAATATCGCGTCCGCCGCCGGCTTCGCCACCACCATCACGGAATGATTCGGCAATTGTCAAACCGGATAAAGCTACCGAAGAACGTGCTCCCGGCGGTTCGTTCATTTGTCCGAACACCAGCGTTACCTGTGATTTTTCAACTTCATTATAATCAATTTTCGACAAATCCCAGTTGCCTTCTTCCATGCTTTTCTTGAATTCAGTGCCGTAACGGATTACGTCCGATTCAATCATTTCGCGCAACAGGTCATTTCCTTCACGTGTACGTTCACCTACACCGGCAAACACCGAGAATCCATCATGACCTTTAGCGATATTATTAATAAGTTCCTGAATCAAAACAGTTTTACCAACGCCTGCACCACCAAAAAGACCGATTTTACCTCCTTTTACATACGGTTCGAGCAAATCAATTACCTTAATACCGGTAGTCAAAACTTCCTGACTTGTTGTCAGTTCTTCGAATTTTGGCGGTTCGCGGTGAATAGGATATGCCCCTTTTTTGTCAAGCAATTTCATACCGTCAATCGAGTCACCGATTACATTCATCAAACGGCCTTTCACCTGATTACCAACCGGCATAGAAATAGCAGTTCCACGCGAAACAGCTTCCAAACCACGACGAAGTCCGTCGGTTGAATCCATGGCCACCGTACGAACTGTGTTTTCACCAATATGCTGCTGAATTTCAACAATCAGTTCTTTTCCATTTCCACGGTCGATGCTTAAGGCATCATGAATGGCCGGCAACTTAAATTCTTCGTTTTCTTTCAAATCAAAGAAAACATCCACAACCGGTCCAATGATTTGTGAGATATGTCCAATTAGCTCTGACATAGGTTTATATCGTTTTGATAATTAATTATTCGTTCAAATTATTTAAAAAAGTGTCGCAAATTTACAAATTATAATCTGCATAACAAAAGGCAATTTGTAATAATTACAACTTTAATGCATCTTTTTTCAGAAATTTAATCCAGCTTCAACACTTCCAAAAACGCTTTCTGTGGAACTTCCACGTTGCCGATTTGTTTCATGCGTTTTTTCCCCTTTTTCTGTTTTTCCAACAGCTTGCGTTTACGGCTGATATCACCGCCATAACATTTGGCTGTCACGTCTTTACGCACCGCCTTTATAGTTTCGCGTGAAATGATTTTGGCGCCGATAGCTGCCTGTACGGCAATGTCAAACTGCTGGCGCGGAATCAGTTCTTTTAGTTTTTCGCACATGCGTTTGCCAAGGGGAACGGCATTGTCTACGTGAATCAGACACGAAAGTGCATCCACCATTTCACCATTGAGCAATATATCGAGACGGATTAATTTCGAAGGACGGAATCCGTTCATGTGATAATCGAATGATGCATACCCTTTTGAAATACTTTTCAGGCGGTCGTAAAAGTCGAATACGATTTCACCCAACGGCAAATCATAAATCAATTCCATTCGGTTTCCGGAAATATAGTTTTGCTTCACCAGTTCACCACGTTTGCCCAGGCAAAGCGTCATAATCTGTCCAATAAAATCAGTACGTGTAATAATGGAAGCACGAATAAACGGTTCTTCAATGCGGTCGATGGCCATAATATCCGGCAAACCCGACGGATTATGCACCTCTATCAAATCTCCTTTATTGGTATACACTTTATAGGAAACGTTCGGCACGGTGGTAATCACATTCATGTCGAATTCGCGGTCGAGGCGCTCCTGAATGATTTCCATGTGGAGCATTCCCAGGAATCCGCAACGAAAACCGAATCCCAGCGCCACCGACGATTCCGCTTCAAAAGTCAGCGAAGCATCATTCAATTGTAATTTTTCTATTGAATTCCGTAAATCTTCGAAATCTTCGGTCTCTATAGGATAAACCCCGGCAAAAACCATCGGTTTTACTTCCTGAAATCCTTCTATTGATTTTGGACATGGACGTTTTACATGGGTAATCGTATCACCCACTTTTACTTCTTTCGAAGTTTTGATGCCGGAAATAATATACCCCACATTTCCCGCACTCAGCGTTTTGGTGGGCGACATTTCCAGTTTCAGAATGCCTATTTCCTCCGCATAATATTCTTTTTCGGTATTGACAAACTTCACTAAATCACCTTTGTTGATTGTTCCGTTTACAATTTTGAAGTAAGCAATAATACCTCGGAATGAATTAAATACCGAATCGAAAATAAGACATTGCAACGGAGCTTCCGGATCGCCTTTGGGGGCAGGAACACGGGTGACAATGGCTTCCAGAATTTCCATAACTCCCATACCCGTTTTACCGCTGGCACGCATTATTTCTTCGGGCTTGCAACCCAATAGTTCCACAATCTGATCTTCCACTTCCTCGGGCATGGCATTATCCATGTCCATTTTATTCATGATGGGGATAATTTCCAAATCATGTTCCAACGCCATGTAGAGATTGGAAATAGTCTGAGCCTGAATGCCTTGTGTAGCATCCACAATCAGCAACGCACCTTCGCAGGCAGCAATTGAACGCGAAACTTCGTACGAAAAATCGACGTGTCCCGGGGTATCAATCAGATTAAAAATATATTCCTCGCCGTTGAGTTTATAACTCATCTGGATAGCATGACTTTTGATTGTAATGCCGCGTTCGCGCTCCAGATCCATGTTATCAAGCACCTGTGCCTGCATTTCTTTACCGGCAACGGTATTGGTATATTCCAGAAGGCGGTCGGCTAACGTACTTTTCCCGTGATCAATGTGGGCTATAATACAGAAATTGCGGATATTATTCATTCGTAATTTTCTTCAATTTTCGTTTGGTTTGCAAAAGTACAAAAAAAGGATGAATAAAGAAAGATAGCTACTGATTCAAAATTGTTTACAAAAAAAAACTCCGACTAGTTAATGTCGGAGCTTTTTCATATTTTTTCAATCCCTCGTAATCACTATGATTGGACTCATTTCGCGATACTTCGCATTTTCAAAAGTGCGTTTTCCGCGTTGGTCTATTTCTCCGTTTACAGTTCCGATAATCATTATTCCAAAGCGTAACTTTCTTTGTTTCTGAATATCACCTGATCGCACTGAAATTCTTAGAGTTTTCTCTGTTTCACCTGGCAGAACTTTAACGGCAGTCATCACTATATTTTTATTTTTTGGATAAACCGATAATTCAATCGGGTCTTTAAAATCGGCATTCCATTTAATCCGGACAGGTAGTGTAAGAACAGTATCTGTTTGGGCAAATGGAATCCGAAATTCTCCACCGGTATAGAACTCCGACGGAAATTCAATCCTGAAAGGTGCTTTGGGTGTAACTTCGAGCGAAAAACCCGCTGCCGGAATATTGTGGCGATAATAAAAAGCCTGCATCATTTCATCTGCAGCCACGGCATTTTCAGTTTTATTTTCCAATTGATTTTTGGGGTCGAACACGGAAGCATTTAGCTTTAAATCATAATTGCCTTCACGACTGTTTTCAGGAACCGTAACCGAAACTTCCTTCTTCTTTGCACCAGCAAATATTTTTAAATTACTGAGTTTTGTTCCTGACGGCAACCCGCTGAGGTTTAATTCAATAGGTTTATTGATTTTATCCCTGGAATTGATTGTTACCGTAAAAACCGAAGTTCCGCCACGGGCAACGGATAAAGTGGCCGGTGAAACAAACACTTCAAAAGGCAACGTTGCTTTCTTTTTTTCGAGCACATAAAAATAATTACTTCCACGGTTATCCAACACATCTTCAACCTGCAACAGATACCTGCCGGGAATTTTGAAGGTGCATGTTAACTGTGGGTCGGCATGAAAAGTCATCAAACCCTGCATGTCGTCTTCCACATCGTCCGCTTCGGCAAGCAATTTTCCCGATTCGTCGAGTAACCGCAACCGGCCATCGAGCAACGAACCAATCCGGCGCGCCATCACTTCAAAAGTCACTGTTTCATTGGCATCAGCCATATAAATATACTGCTTTGATCGGTTTCTCACATCGAGCGTATCAAAAAATACCTGATTATTCGAAATCTGCCACCTATTTTTATCATTCACCGACAGATTGGAAGATTTATTCACGCCCCAGAACGGAATGGAATTGGAGATTTCACCATTTTTACCAATGGCAGTAATTGAATTGTATCCTTCGTTGTCGGGTGCATAATTCAACTTCGTTGATTTCAGATTGACTCCGGTTAGAATGATTTCTGTTTTTTTACCCACTTTGGCAGCTGCCGGATAAACCGATTGAATAAACGGTATTTCGCCCAATTCAATCCGGTACGTAAAATCTTCGCGACCACGGTAAATGGCATCATGAATAGCTAATGTATACGTATCTGTTTCAGGAACTTTCAGAATAACGGTCGGGTCAACATTATTGCGATAATCGTCGCAATAAGCCACTTCTTTTCCACGGCTGTTTTTTAAACTAATAGCAGACTGAAACCAACCCGGCACGGCATCAGCAATAAATGGAACCAATGCACGCGCTTTCACCGAAGCCACTAACGTTATTCCTTTTTCAGCTTTGAAACTAAAATAATCGGTTTCACCCGGCAAAACCTGGCCGCACAAAACAGCGGGAAGTTTCTCTACCGGATTTGGTTTTTGGGCTGTTGAACCTTTCACTTCAGGTACATTCGGATATTGCCCGATTTCAAAATTTAGTTTGTTCGAAATTCCTGCAGTCGACTGTAAACGCAAATCGCGCAAACCCGGAGCGGCATTTTTATCAATGATAACCCGAATTTTTAGCTGATCGGCAAGCTGCGGACTGCTCTGGTCATCAAGTTTGCGGGATTTTTTCTTTTTCAGCACCGTTTGTTCCTGTTCATCCGGCTTGACAATTTCAGCCGTTACGCCTTTTCCACTTACAATTACACTCGTGGCTTTGTTTACATTTAAGCCGCCAACGGTGATGTCGGCAGTTGTGCCACGTTCAGCTCCTGCGGGATAAATATAACCGACTGACATTTTCTGTGCCTGAACTGTTGCTGTAATAATTAATACCGCAGCGAACAATATATTGAATCTCAATGATTTTGCCATAATTACGAAGGATTATTTTTTTATCAATTCAAGCAGCAACCCGTTACTTTGACCGCTTTTGTCAAGCGAAGGCAACATGGGCAAATTCCCTTCAATTGCATGTGGCAATGTACCGTAAGGGTCAATTCCCATCTGTTTATACACAGTTCCTATCAAATCACACGGAAAAACTTTTCGTTCCACCACTTTTTCTCCGGTGGCATCGGTTTTTCCAATCACTTTTCCGGGAATAAAACCGCCACCCGCCACCAGGTACGAAAAGGCAGCACTGAAATGTCCACGACCGCCGTTCCAAGGGGCTTCCCACAACACGCGTGGTGTCCGACCAAACTCACCACCGCACATCACAATGGTGTTTTGCAGCAATCCCTTTTCATCCAGGTCGGTCAGCAACGCCCATAACGCCCGATCCAGTTCAGGCAACATTTGATTCATCTTCGGGAAATGAACTTTGTGCGTATCCCAACCGGTAGTCCGTACATTGATAACCGGCACTCCGGCTTCAACCAGTCTGCGGGCAACCAGGCAAGACTGCCCGAGGCGATTCATGCCGTACTTTTCACGCATTTCTTTGGTTTCGGTTGAAAGATTAAAAACTTCTTTCAACTTTCCGCTGATCAGTTCCACATTTTGTGAACGAAGCGATTGAATAGCAACCTCATCCACCCCGTTCATCCGGTCTTTATTTTGAGTTTCAAAACCCGCAAGCAGGTTTATCCGGTTTTTAAATTTATCAGCGGGCACCAATGTATTTACCAATCCTTCCACTTCAAAAACATCTTTTTCGGGTGCTCCTTTGGTACCGAACGATTTGAATGAATTTCCCAGAAAACCACCTTCATTGAAACGGTTATTGGCTTCGACAAGCGAAATGTAAGGCGGCAAAATGCCTTTATACGAATTCTGCAGTTTATATGAAATTACCGCACCAAACGATGGATAAACCACTGATCCTCCGCTCATATCGCCGGTTATCATGGCGTAATGTCCGGTTTCATGTCCATTAAAACCGTGTGTCATACTTCGGATCAGGCTGAATTTATCGGCAATTTTACTGAGTAACGGGAGTTTTTCACCCAACACAATTTCCGGCACATTGGTTTGCTGTACATTTTTATAATTGCCGTAAATATCGCGTGTGGCTTCCGGTTTCTGGTCGAACGTATCGGTTTGCGATGGACCACCGTCCAGATAAATCAGAATAACCGATTTTGCCTGCTGTGCCTCAATACTTCCAATAATTAAAAGGAAGAAAATAATGCCGGGAATTCTTATTTTAAACATAAAACGTCAGGATTAATGGTTATACAAAAATTCAGAGCTGTTCAGTTCCATCCAGACCAAATCATAACACAACTGTTTGGTTGTCAGTTTATTTTGATTGGAATATGAATTGAATAACTGCATTTCTTTTTCGGTAGGATAACGGGATAACACCGTAAGTGTAACTGCTTTGCAAATGTCATTTAATGTCGGTTGATTTTTTATCAAATCATTCAACACCGGACTTTTTCGGATTTTAGTTTCCAATTCCGAGGAATTCATCAGAAATAGCAATTGCCTTGAGTTTAAACTTTTAACATGTTGACGCTCCAGCGAAACATCCCTCGAAGCCCTGCCGAAAAGCTCCAGCGTGGTGCTCGAAACCGTGGCATCGCCCAGTTCCACCGAGTGTGTTCCGTTGGGGAAATACGAAAATGGTTCAGGAACGCGGCTGCTGTATTGGTCGGAAATGCCGGTTATATCGGCAATGGCATCAACTATCACTTCGGCATTCAGGCGGTTGGCTTTGAAAGTTCCAACACCGGAATTCGCACATTGAAAGGCATACGACGTCAGGATTTCACGAACAAGCGCTTTCATATCGTAACCTGAAGCGATAAATTTTTTGGTGAGATAATCGAGCAAAGCGGGTTTGGATGGTAGATTTTGTGCATTCCAGTCGTCAGGCTCATTTACCAGTCCCTGACCCAGAATCCAGTACCAGAGCCGGTTGGCCATCACACCGACAAACCGTTGATTTTTGGGTGAAGTAAGCCAATTTACATAAACTGTCCGCCAGTCATCATTTTCGGTCAGGGGCAATGAAATTCCATCAATGTTTACCTGATTTAATGGAGTTTTCATGTGGTAATCTATATACACAATCTCTTCTTTCCATTCCTTGGTGCTTTTGTAGCGGATTTGTGTGAAAAACACATTCCCGTTATCGGTTGGTTTCCGGTTGCCCAGAAAGAGAAGTTGGATGTTTCCATAGATATTTTCAGGCGTTTTGCGTGGAAAGGCACGGTAAAAATTGACCGCCGGTGTTCGGAAATTACTTCCTTTCGATAAAAGTAATTCGCTGACCAGTTGATTATAAGGTGTATTCGAAGCTAATTTTTCATGCACCCAGCGATTGTAAGCCTGAACACCGTTGGGCCACAAATTGCTCGGAAATTCAGATTTTATCCGAAGCATGTCGCCCCACAGATTGCCGAAATAAGTGAGATATTCGTCCGACTCAAGCAACGTATCAATCAATTTAGTTCGCTTGTTGGTGTCAGAGGAATTCAGAAATTCTGCTGCTTTTTCTTTCGAAGGCAATCGTCCGGTAACGCTCAGATAAGCACGGCGCAGAAAAACTTCATCGTTGCATAAAGCCGGTTTCTCGCCTTTTGTAACAAAAAATGAATCAATATTTTGTGCTGTAGCAATTGTGACAGAAAACAATAAAACGAAAGAGATTAAATAAATTCTCATATTGATTGTTTTTTATGATTCAGTAATGGCAATTCCTTCAATTTCAACCAACAATTCATCCCTGCAAACCGGTGCACACACATAAAATGCATTCACTCCGGGTAATTCCGATTCAACAACCTGTCGCACGTTTTTAAAATCCGCTGTGTTTTTTACATATACCCGCAAATGTACCAATTTTAATTCGCCGGAAAAATCTATTCCGTTTTCTTTTCTGTTTTCAACCGAAATCAGGTGCCGGATAAGTGAAATGGTCTGGCTGGCCTGTACTTTTGCGCAATCGTCGTTTATGCTTTTTTCGCCGAGAATAGCTGCCGTGCCCGATATAAAACAACAGGCTGATTTCCCGTTGACCATAAGTTTAGCGCGCTCAAATTTGGGCGTCTCCTTTTCTTCAGATATTCCTAATACCGATTGAGAATAATTGTGTGCCGGAAGTTGCATCGAATTATTCAGAGGCAATACGCTCGTTTGATTGTGAAATTTCACCGCCATTAAACTTACCATTATCGCATCAATATCCATTGAAATGCCGGTTGCAGCAGGAAAACCGTTTTTCCAGGTAGTTTGATTATAAAACCGTGCCCGCTCATTGTTGAATTCCTGATAGTTCTGTTTCCCATTTTCAACTGCCGTTATGTGCCCGATATAATTCCATTGACGAACAATATTTCCGACCGGCATTGATTCTTTAAATAGAATTTGTTGAATATTATTGAACACATCGAGACTTTGTTCCCCGATTGATTTTCGGATACTTTTGGATATCATCCCATCAATAAGCAATGCACTGAATTCATCTGTTTCAATGGTCAGATAACGACCGGCCTGAACTTCGTGATAACTTACCGCCGACAAACTTATCTCTTCAGACAGGTAGCAAACTTCAGCAATCAATGTGTTTTCATTTTCGGGCGATTGGGCAATATAACCCAACAAAGGTAATTTTCCGAAGACTTGTAGTAATGCTCTGTTAATCAGTTCAAGGTTTGAGAGGTATTCCCCGTCTTTCACCGATCCAAATATACTCATTGTCAGAACCCTTTCTTTTTCCGGTATTTCTTTTAAAAGTTGAATTATATTTTCTGTAAAAACGGTATGAGTTGCAGAAAATGAACGGTAGTTGACAAATTGCATGAAGATATTGAGGTTATTAAATATAAAAGGCTCACAAAGGTAAAATAATTTACTATTCACGAAGTAATAATAATCATTTTACTATTCCTTGGACTATCGCTTTCTCTAAAAGTTTAAATTATAGAGACAATTATTATAGTTAAACAATTACAACCATCAAAAGTGGTAACCCGTAAATCATATAAATGAAAGAACCATTCTCACATCCGGTTTTTTTTATACTCTCAGGTTTTTCGCGTAAAACAATAAGAGGATGCCCTTTTTCTGAACATCCTCTTCTTTTCAGTTTTTAAACCTATTCCGCCACTTCTACACTTCCCACGAATTGGCTGGTAGAAACCAATGTTTCATCAGCTGCCGATTGAAAGAACAGGTAGAACAGCAAGGTGTTGCCCGTCTCGGCATACGGAAGCGGTAAAACTCCCGCCTTTGTAGCTCTGGTCACCGCACCAATGGAATAACTGATTTCGCTCTTATCCACATTGTAAATAAGCAATACAGCCTTATCCGTTGGATTAAAGTTCGCACTTCCAAGCGGAGTGTCCCAGTGAAAGTTCACTTTGCCATCCACCAGTTCGGCACCTGCTTCCGTTTCGCGTGCCAGCAATCCCTGGCTCACCAGCACTTTGGAGTAATCCAGTGCAAAATCCGGTGCTACACCTGTTATGGCGTTCGACAATGCGTACTGGCATGCACAGTTAAACGGTGTCATCAAATCACCCGCCACAAATTTAAAACTGAATCGCAGCAGTACATTGATTACCTGCATAAACGAATTGACCATGCTAAATTTTGTACGTTGATTGACCTGACCCGGCGTATTCGAATTACGCGGTTTTTTAGATTTGACGCGAATTAAATCGTCGCCTTTACGGTTACTTGAACCTACTACGGTTCCAACGGCACCCGAGAATCCTCCCAGTATGCCCATCATTAATTTTCCCATAATTGTTTGTTGTTAAATTGTTTGTTGTTATTGTTTGTTTCGCCACTGCGTAAGCGGCATTTTGTTTTTGGTTTCATTTTGTTTTTTGCTTTAAATTATAAAAGCTGTGTAATTCAATAATTCGGAATATACTTTAACCGCAAAGAACACAAAGATGCGCAAAGTGCTTCCTTCTATACCTTAACCGCAATGGGCACAATGATGCTCAAAGTGCTTTATTGCAGTTGTACTAAATTACAATGCCGGCGGTGAGCGTGACCCCCGCCTCAAAAAGCCTGCAGCCCTTTGAGTGTTTTTTTCGTAAACGATAATTTTTTCAGTCATGTTTCTTATTCTTTGCGCACTGCACAAAAAAAATGCAGCGCAATAATTAAATTGTGCTGCAAAGTAATATAGTTTTTTTCTGTCAATTATCAACCTCTTGCCTGATTAATCCTGAATTCAGGATTAATCAGGATTAATCAGGATTAATCAGGCTGCTATCCTTTTCTATCTCTTTTACGATATGGTTTAAACAGACTTTCATACTATCAATATCTGGTTGGTCTGTCTTTGGAACAATAATATATGCGAGTGTGGTTTGATAAGCACCTATCGTCCCATTGAAATAGTGAGACATAGAATCGTAAATTTCTTTTCCTTGTCTTGATCTGAGAGTTATCAGAGGGGGGTCAAATGTTTCCATGGCATATAATAAAAGGCGGACTGATTTTCCTTTTATATTCGAAAAATCATTTCTTATGGCTTCTGCCAGTCTGATTTTATCTTTATGCAGCAGATATTCCGGGAAGCTCTTAAAGTTTACAGGATTGATTGTTTTTACTTTTTTTGGAAGAATTGTGGATTCATATGAATACTGAACTTGTATGTTTTTTTGTTCTATTTGATTCTTTTCATATAAAAGTACGAGTCTTTCCAATTGACGAATAATCTTGCTGATCCTATGCTTCAAAAGTGTAATTGCAGCACATAAACTAACAAATGAACTAGTTATGTTATATTCCTTTACCTTTTCCAATTGAAAACCAAGTACAATTTGATGTGAGAAAAATTCATTAATTACAAAGTTGTATTTATCATGATTAATTACTAAACCTGTTGAATAATCATATCCCCAATTCAGTAATTTTTCAAATCTTAACTGGAATATTTCTTTTTCAAGTTGTAACTTACTGTAGTCTTCGCAGGATTCAAAGAATTCTCTTTTTATTTCTTCCAGATCAATCTTTCTGATTTGAGATAAATATGCTCTAAGTGTCTCATGACATTCATCCGGGTCACTACAAATAATACATTCTTCCCCGGGAATATAACTTTCAAGCTCTGTTATTGCATTATTTATAATGCTGATATAACTCTCTGTTTTTTCTAAATATTTCATTCGATCATTAATTTAGATAGTTATCATTTGGAACTCGCAATGAACATGTTTTTTGGTTTATGTGCCTGTTTAATTACTCCTTTCTTTTTCCACTTCGCCCTTTTCATTGATACGGTGCGCTGCACCTACAAATATTACGGGATTCTATCCCTACAAATATCACGGTGCGCTGCACCTTAAACAAATCATTATTGTTTTCTAAAAATATAATCGGGTCTCGCCGACCCTAAAAATATCACGGTGTCCAGCACACATTTTTGGTGCAGAGCACCATAACATTTGTAGCTACAGAGTAGCCATGATATTTATAGCAGCAGAGCTGCGAAACATTTGTAGCTACAGAGTAGCAGCATTTTTATAGGTGCAGCGCACCGTAACATTTTATCAAACCCTATCTCTTCAATTCTATCACCATCCCCGTACGTTTCACCAATTCTGCAACCGAAACTTCCTCCACGGTGGCAGCGCTTGTATTCGTAAACCATCCGCAAAACAGCACCTTTTTATTACTGAGCGACTGCACCACTTTCCAGCAATAATCGGGCACAGCTATCCGTCCGATTTTCTTTTTACCGAAACTACCACCGCACACTACCAACAGCGAATCCGACTGCGACCACTCCCGCACCTGCTCTTCGTTTACTTTCCACACACCACGGTTCAGGTTAGGCGTTTGAGGCAGGCAGTTGTAATAGCGGAAAGTCAACTCATCTTTTGAACAGTCGTAAGCAAAATCCTCGGCATTGGCCAGGTGACCTTTATCGTAACCGGAGTGGGCGTAATCCTTATCAGTAGCCGTTTTCAGACTGTCAATATCATTATGAAAATGAAACCCTGCACGGCTGCAATCACCACCACCCCGATAAAGTTTATAACTTATCCACAGCGGCTCATGCAGTGCATTACTGAAATTTACGGTGTAAATGGGGGTGCGGACAATGCTTTGAGCCGCTATATTCCCGCACAAAAAGCATAAAGCCAGCAGAGTAAACAGGCTTTTTTTGAAATGGTTTTGCATACTTTTCAGTTTGGATTTATTCAGACCTAACAGGTTTTCAAAGCCTGTCAGGTCTTTTTTTAATTAATCGTTATAATATTGATAATAAACATCTGACATATCACCAGTAAAGTCATATCCGCAATCAGAAGCCCATTTCAGACAATCCATACAACGAAGTTTAAATGAATATAATAAGTTATTTTTATGCATATACTCCAATGCGGCTTTAAAGTTATTGTAAGCACTGTTGTAATATTGTTCGGACATATCCCCATAATCGTGTGTAAACTGACAGGCCATTTCGGGTAAAGTAAGCATCAGGTCGGCCAATAATTCCGGTGAAGGTTTCAATGCACGAAAATCCGCTATAGCTTTTTTGGCTACCGAAAAACGTGTTTTTGGTTCGGTGTATTTCCCTCGGGGATAAAATTCATTGGCAATAACCGCTCTGTACTTCTCAAACATTTCTTTTTCGTTCGGATTCAGAAAAAATTCAAGATATTCCTTTACAGGCTTCATATTATCGTACATTTCCAGTACGGTTTCAATCACTTGCTCTTTAGGGAGTGATTGTAAGTATTTTTTTAAGCTTGCCTTTGACATATTTTGTTCTATTTGAAGATGTTTTTCTGACCCACTACTTACTTCAAATGCTTCTTTATCTCTTCCAGCACTTGTCCGGGGTAATTAAATACTTCCACGTTTTCAAACCGAATGACCCTTATGCCCACAGAGTTTAAATATTCAGTTCGTTTATCATCATATTTTTTGCCCTCCTCGGTGAAATGTCCGGCACCATCAAGCTCCACAGCCAGTTTATATTTGGGACAATAGAAATCCAGTACGTAATGCCCCACACTAAATTGCCGCCTGAAGCGCTCACCCACCAACTGTCTATCCTTAATCATCATCCACAAAGCCACTTCTGCCGCTGTCATATGTCTGCGGAGTTTGCGCCGGAATGGCTTCATGTCGGGTATATTATTTATTTTTTCAGGCATGGTTGTTTTATAATATAATTTAATGTAAATCAACCCCTCCGCTTCGCTCGTCCCCTTAAAACCCCTTCCACTTCGTGGTATTCCCCTTCCAAAGGGGAAGTAAGGGGACATTTACTGAGTGCGAATGTTTGTACATTTAATTA
>CAIYTJ010000672.1 GCA_903929065.1 uncultured Bacteroidales bacterium
CCATAACATTTTCATAACTTTGCATCCTAAAATTCCAGGAAAAATGAAAACTAAAAGTTTTTCGATTTGTATTGCTTTGCTGTTGATTGTCAGCTTTATAAAAGCTCAGGATAACAAAGAAACAAAACGAAGCAACATTTTTGAAGCACTCACTTCAACGGATTCGATTTCGAAAGCAACTGTAAAGATTCATCAGGATAAACGAATAGAGCTTTTACTTGCAAATAAAAAGCTTTCTCAAAGCCAAATGGCTAATGGTTTTCGTGTTCAGGTGTTTTCCGGCAATATACAAAAAACCGCGAAAACGGACGCTTTCAGGATAGAAAAACAAATGCAGGAATCCTTTCCGGAACAAGCTGTTTATGTGAATTATACTTCACCATTCTGGAAAGTAAGGGTTGGTGATTTCAAAACCAAAGAAGAAGCACAGAAGTTCAGAAATCAGGTGATTGAATCCTTTCCAGACCTGAAGAGTGAAATTTATATCGTGCCGGAACAAATTTTTATATCAACTTCAAAGTAACTATGACAGATTTCAATATTAACCAACCAATTCCATTTGATACTGAAAAGACATCGAAAATAGCGGAGCATTACAGCGAAATAATCAAACTTTTGGGAGAAAACGTTGAACGCGAAGGTCTTTTAAAAACTCCGGAACGGGTTTCAAAAGCCATGCAGTTTTTGATGCAGGGTTATGAACAAGATCCGGAAGAAATTATCAAATCAGCCATGTTTACAGAGAATTACCGCCAAATGGTAATTGTAAAAGATATTGATTTTTATTCGATGTGCGAGCATCATATGCTGCCATTTTTTGGCAAGGCACATATTGCCTACATTCCAAATCATAAAATTACAGGATTGAGCAAAATTGCACGCATTGTGGAGGTTTTCGCCCGTCGTATGCAGGTGCAGGAACGCATGACAACCCAAATAAAGGAATGTATTCAGAAAACATTAAATCCAATGGGAGTAATGGTAATTATTGAAGCTCAGCATCTTTGCATGCAAATGCGCGGCGTTCAGAAGCAACATTCCATCACTACAACTTCAGATTTTACCGGCGTTTTTGAACAGGCAAAAACACGCGAAGAATTTATGAATCTGATAAACAGACAGTAAAATCTATTTCAGATTTTTTTCTATAAGTTCATCTGCCATTCGAACCAATTCGAGGCAGGTGAATTTTTTTTCTTTAATATCCGAACAAAGTAAGCTTCCTGTTTTTTGACTGAATTCTTCAGCAATTGATTCTTTTCCAGCCTGACGAAGTATTCGCGCTGCTGAAAATACAGCACCACAAACTCCACCCTCTGCTCGTCCGCCGCCCCAGGCACGATATTCAGCAATTTCCTGTTCGGAAATATTAAATTCATTTTGAAATCCTTTCAAAACAGCTTGAGCGCAATTCAGGTTTTCGGGAAGTTTGTGAAAATATTCTTCAGATTTTATTCTATTAGTTGGCTTTTTCATCATTTTTAATTTCAAAATTTTCTTTTTTCTTAATTATATATTCCGGTCTGTTTTTGATCTCATCAAACAAATTTCCGATATAAGAACCGACAATACCGATTGTCAATAATTGAACACCACCGAAAAATATAATCAGAACAAATAATGATGTCCATCCAGAATCGGCGTGAGTAAATCCAATTATTTTACCAAGAATGGACCAAATAGCTAATCCTAATGCAATTATTACTGATATAAATCCTAAACTGGTGGCCACTTTCAATGGTTTAGTTGAGAAATAGAGTAAAGAAGTTGTTGCAAGTTTCAGCATCTTTGCAAATGGATACTTTGTTTCACCGGCAAAGCGAGCTTCACGTTCATAATAAAATGGAACTTGTTTAAATCCTACCCACGATATCAACCCGCGAACATATTTGCCTTTTTCATTCAGTTTCTTAAACTCATCTATTATTGTTCTGTCAATCAACCGGAAATCGCCTGTATCAACCGGAAGCTTTACTTCAGAAAAATAATTTAGCAGTCGGTAAAAAATAG
>CAIYTJ010000673.1 GCA_903929065.1 uncultured Bacteroidales bacterium
TAAATTAAGCGAAGCCAAGCAAATTTAGGGCCTTACTAAATTTGAATGAAATATTGACATTCAATAGAGTAAAATAAAGAATGAGTGCCAACCGTTTTGATAAAGAACTGAATTTTAAACTTACCAGTCATGACACAACCGATACGATCAAAACACAAAAAGATTCTTCATTCATTATTTCTACAGATAAAGTTGAATATGGGCCGCGTGAGAAAGTGAAAGTCAATCTCGGCAAATTGAATTCAAAGACAACACTTGCCATTTCGGTAAGCGAAGAATCACTCAATATTCAGGATAAAACGATTGACAAAACACTTGTTGGATTAGCGGATAATTCGTTTAAAACTCAATCTAAAAATGATTATATACCTGAGAGCCGTGGAAAAATACTTCGTGGAGTTGTGCAGGACGAAGTAAGCGGGAAAAACATTCCCAATGCGGTGGTTTTGTTGTCGTGTATGGATAGTATTCCTAATTTACAATATGCAATTACCAATTCAAACGGAATTTTCCAGTTACTGTTGGACGATTATTACAATGCAAAAGAGTTGTTTCTGACAATTAAAGACATACCTGTTGGTCAACACTGGAAAATCAGGTTGGATGATGATTTCTCAATGCCCGAAAGATGGAATCCGTCAATTGAACCAAATAAAAATAACGCTAAAGCATTATTTACCAAAAGCCAGCAAATTGCATATATCAACAAAGCATATCAGTTGAACAATGAAGAAAATGAAGAACCTGCTAACACAAAGAGTACGATATGTCCGAGGTTTTATTATAATCCCGGAAAAACAACTACATTGTCTGATTTTGTTCAATTAAATGATTTTCCCGAAATCGTAGTGGAACTTTTCCCTACAATTAGAGTTATTAAGAATATTGATAAATATAAAGTGCTGTTGATGAATGACACAAAATATGTTTATTCCGAACCGGTTATCTTTTTGGACGGGGTTTATATAGACGATGTGAGTAAAATAATAGGTTTAGGGTCCGAAAAAATAAAGAAAATAGATGTCCTTGCTGCTGAAAGGGTTTTCGGAGATCTTGTTTTTAATGGTGTAATTGCCATTACCAGCAAATCGAATGAAATTCTGCGGTCAAAACCGGCACCGCAATCAGTATGGATTAAAAATGAAAAACGACAATGTGGAAATAGTTTTGTTTCAATTCGTCCGGATTTACTTCAAAGCTCCACTATTCCATTCTTCAAACAATTGCTCTACTGGAATCCCGATATGATATTAAATGAAAATGACACGAAGAGTTTTGAATTCTTTACTTCAGATAATACAGGTGATTTCGTTATCCGCGCAGAAGGAATCTCAGAAGATGGAACTCCTGTAAGTGTATATAAACGTATTAAAGTTACTAACCAACCTATTGTAACAGTCAAATGAAAAATACAATCTTCTTTTCACTGCTGGTATTTTGTATTCCGATATTTAGCCAGAACAATCTGTACGTTGGAACTTCCAATGTTGATTCGGTTTTTGCTCCAAAACTGACGGGTGAAACGTTTACCGAATACAAACGGTTTAAAGGCAATCAGTTTATAACCGATGATTGGATGGAAAGTGAAATATTATTGGCAGCCGGACAGGTTGTGCATAATAAAAATATCAAATACAACGGATTGCTGGATCAGGTAATATGGCTTAATCCGGTGAATTCCATTCAGGTTATACTCGATAAATTGTCTATAAATGAATTCTGGTACAGGAATTTGACAGGCGAAACTGTTCGTTTCAGACGTATCGAAATAGTTGATCCAGCATCCGGACATCATACACAAGTATTTGCAGAGGCAGCTGTAGAGGGAAAAATATCGTTTTATATCCAACACCGGATTATGAAAACTGAAACAGAAAATATCATTGAGAATAAAATTACCTATAATATCGATGTGCTCGGTTCAAAACCAATATATTATATCAAACTGCCATCAGGTTCATATTTCGCTGCAAGCCATATTACAAAGCATTCTTTTCTGAAATTATTTCCCGAACAACGAAATGCCATCACCAAACTACTGAATAAAAACCACCTTAATTTCCGCACTGAATCAGCAATTATCAAAACAATAGAGTTGTTGAACAGGGAATTGGTTCAATAAACAATATCCGGAATTTTAAATGAAACTTAAGGATTAGATTTTTTTATACTATCAGACATTGCTGAGGTTATTTTATAAATCCTTGACAGCGGGGATATTCCTAATAATTTATTTAATGTACAAACATTAGCTTTTCGCAGCTCTCCCCTTTCATAAATGGAAGTGTCCGACGAAGGAGGACGAGGAGTTTCTTATATTTCTATTTTATCCCCCATCCCAATACAATTATATATCCCAACAATCAGTGCAACCTTTTTCTCATTTAATATTCATATCCGAAAGTACAGGAGTTATAAAACCATAGAGTTATTTACCATGGTCAATTTGAACTGTAACCCATGGAATTGAGTCATATTCAATTTGAACAGAACATTTAATAGACATTTTAGTTTGTGTGAGATCAGTTTTCAGAGAAAAGTGATTTTTGTAATTTTGTACAATGATATTGTACAAACACATAATTAAAATAACGTATAGGATAAGTTTTTCAATTTTCATAGTAAAGCATTATCTCTTTTTATCAAAGCTTTATTCATTTTCAATTTTATTATTTACA
>CAIYTJ010000674.1 GCA_903929065.1 uncultured Bacteroidales bacterium
AAACAAAGACTGAATCCATTGAATTTTTATCAGGAAAAATCATTTTTGCAGATGCAGTATCTGAACGGGTTATAAAACATGAAGTCAGATGATTTGAATAACCATTAAGCAATATTCTAAAGTTCACGGTATCACCAACACTAATAGAATCCATTCTGTATGTTCCTGCTACATCAGTAAGATACATGTTCAATCTGTCATTCGTATTGAGTCTTGGATTAGTAACAAATAAAATCTGCGGAGTATTATTAGTGGATCCGTTTAAGTCACAAGCCGTAAATGCTATGCTTATCAAGGCTATTATGCCGTAAATATATTTTCTCATAATTTTGAAATAATATTTTCAGAACTCTTATTGATTATTATACTAAACGTTTGAGTTTTGATTAAATTTCGTCTCGTTGTATATTTTAAATATAAATCAGGCACAAAATTACAAATATTATACCAAATATCCTTTACTTTCGCTAACAAACATGAAAATAAAAGTAAAATAGCTCACATCATCCAATAAAGAAGGAGTTTACAAATATATGTAATCTCCTTTTTTTGAATGTCGGGGTGACAAGATTCGAACCTGCGACCTCTACGTCCCGAACGTAGCGCGCTACCGACTGCGCCACACCCCGATTTTTACAGTACAAAATTATTAATTTTATTTATTCTGAAAAAAACTTATTCAAATAAATCAAAAAACTTATTCAAAAATTATTTTTCGGCAACTACAAAGCTGACAAAATTGGTCGAATGTTTAAAATTATGCTGATTTGACTCTTAAAAAGTTTATTATTAACTGACAAAATGAGTATCTTTGCATAAAATTTAACTTCATGTTTTCAAACGAAATAGAAAAATTTCTCCGATTAAAAAAATATCCGGTTTTTGATCCGAAAGCAGTTTTCTTCGATATGGATGGCGTTCTGTTCGATTCTATGAAATATCATGTTTCAGCGTGGGTTCAGGCGATGGTTGAATCAGGACTTCCCTTTACCGAGTTAGAAGGTTACATGAATGAAGGTCGCACCGGTGCTTCAACTATTGATGGTGTTTTTATGCGTGTGTACGGAAGAGAAGCTACAGAAGAAGAAAAACAAGAGATTTATAAACTGAAATCAATATATTTCGAAGCGGAAGCAAAAATTGAGCAAATTCCGTTTGTTCACGAATTATTGCTCAAAATTCAGGCTCAACACCTTGGAATATTTTTGGTTACCGGTTCAGGACAAGCAACTTTGCTTGACAGCCTTGAAAAGCATTTTCCGGGCTTATTTATCCAGGAAAGAATGGTTACTGCCTTTGATGTAAAGATGGGAAAACCGCATCCCGAACCTTATTTAATGGCATTGAAAAAATCAAAACTTAATCCATGGGAAGTTGTTGTGATTGAAAATGCACCTCTGGGTGTTGAATCAGCAAATGCAGCCGGATTATTTACAATTGGGGTCAATACCGGACCACTCGATCCGAAAGTACTGACAGACAGTGGCGCTAATATTGTTTTTGATGGCATGAAAGATCTTTTTGAAAATTGGAATAAAATACTAAACAGTTGAAGTTTACTTCAACATTTATCATTAATAATATGCAGGTAATCAAATATCCTTCCCGTGAAGTTTGGGCTTCGCTTTTAACGCGACCTACTTTCGACAGTACATCGCTGTTTGACACGGTACAAAAAGTATTGGATGATGTTCGCAAAGGCGGCGATAAAGCTGTGAAAGACTACACCTTGCAATTTGACAAAATAAATATCGACATCATTGAAGTAAGCAAAGAAGAGATTACTGAAGCTGAAAAAATGATTTCTGTGAATTTAAAACAGGCCATAGAAATGGCTCGCCGTAACATCTGGAAATTTCACTCCGAGCAACAACACGATTTGCCTGAAATTCAAACTTCTCCGGGTGTTTATTGCTGGCAAAAAGCGGTTGCAATTGAAAAAGTTGGGCTTTATGTTCCGGGCGGAACTGCCCCTTTGTTTTCTACAGTTTTAATGCTCGGAATTCCAGCACAAATTGCTGAATGTAAAGAAGTTATACTTTGTACGCCACCCAATAAAGAAGGGAAAATTCATCCGGCAGTATTATATGCTGCCAAAGTAGCCGGCGTTCATCGAATTTTTAAAATTGGTGGAACACAAGCCATTGCAGCCATGGCTTACGGCACTGAAACCGTTCCAAAAGTATATAAAATCTTTGGTCCCGGGAATCAATATGTAACCGCCGCCAAACAATTAGTTTCGCTTCGCGATGTAGCTATCGATATGCCGGCAGGTCCTTCCGAAGTGGAAGTTATTGCCGACGAAACTGCAAATCCTGTTTTTGTTGCAGCCGATTTACTCTCGCAGGCTGAACACGGTGTTGACAGCCAATCCATTTTAATAACCATTTCTGATAAAATTGTTGAACCGGTTTTAGAACAAATCGAATTACAACTTGAAAATCTTCCACGTAAGGAATTGACCCGAAAAGCACTGGAAAACAGCAAAATAATTGTTGTCAAAACACTGGAAGAAGCGGTAGAAATGACAAACGAATATGCGCCCGAACATTTGATAATTTCCACCCGGTATTTCATGGGAGTTGCTGCAAATATTGTAAATGCTGGTTCGGTGTTTTTGGGGAATTATTCTCCTGAAAGTGCCGGCGATTATGCTTCCGGAACGAATCACACTTTACCAACAAATGGCTATGCAAAAGCTTATAACGGTGTAAATCTGGATAGCTTTATCCGGAAAATCACTTTTCAGCAAATCACTCAGGAAGGTTTAACAAATCTGAGTAATGCCATTATTTTAATGGCTGAAAATGAAGAATTAGTTGGTCATAGCAATGCAGTGAAAGTCAGGTTAAATGAAGAAAGAGAAAGAGATTTGGAAGTGCGTGAAAGCAGACACCCGAGATAATTGACAGTTATCAGTTATCAGCCTGCATTATTTTTCATTACCAAATATCGTGAGCAAAGCGAACAAATAACGTGAGCGAAGCGAACAAATATCAATTAAGATGAATTTAGACAAGTTATTAAGAGCAAATATACGTTCACTCCAGCCTTATTCTTCGGCTCGTGATGAGTTTAAAGGTGAGGCTTCGGTGTATCTGGATGCCAATGAAAATCCATATAATTCACCTTTCAATCGTTATCCAGATCCGTTGCAATGGAAACTGAAAAAACAAATTTCTAACATTAAGCAAGTAGTGACCGAAAATATTTTTCTTGGAAACGGAAGCGATGAGCCGATAGATTTAATGTATCGTGCCTTTTGCGAACCGAGAATTGATAATGTAGTTGCCATTGAACCAACTTACGGCATGTATAAGGTTTGCGCCAATATTAATGACGTGGAATACAGAAAGGTTTTGTTGGATGAAAACTTTGATTTTAAAGCCTATGATTTGCTAGCAGCATGTGATGAAAATACTAAATTAATCTGGCTTTGCTCACCGAATAATCCAACCGGAAACAGCTTGAACCGCGGCGAAATAATTAAAATTCTTAGCAAATTTGAAGGTATTGTAATATTGGACGAAGCTTATATTGATTTTGCTTCTGAAAAGAGCTTTACTGAAGAATTAGCACATTTTCCAAACCTGGTGATCTTGCAAACTCTTTCAAAGGCCTGGGGAAGTGCCGCCATCCGTCTTGGAATGGCTTATGCATCGACTGAAATAATCAGAATTTTGAATAAAATAAAATATCCGTACAACATAAATATTCTCACTCAGGAACAGGCACTTAAAGCAGTTCAAAACGCTGAAGAAGTTAACAATTGGGTTAAAATTCTTCTTAAAGAAAAAAAAGTATTAATTAACGCTTTAAAACAACTGTCAATCGTACAAAAGATTTATCCGAGTGATTCAAATTTTGTTTTGGTGAAAGTGAATGACGCTAATGCCACATACAACTATTTGGTTGACAAAGGAATAATCATTCGAAACCGTTCTTCAGTTTCATTGTGTCTTAGTTGTTTGCGAATAACTGTTGGAACGCCTGAGGAAAACCGGATTTTAATCAAAGCTCTGGAAGAAATCCAATTGTTTTTACATAAAATTTAAAGCAAACTATTTCACAGAATTTAAAAATTGTGTATTTTTGCACAAAATCTAACAAAATGTGCAGACATACTGCACTTAAACTTTCAGTTTTCAAAAAATGAGTAAAATAAAAATTAATAGTTTCACTGATTTAGAACAATTCACCGGAAAGGAAATTGGCGTTTCGGATTATATTACAATTTCGCAAGATCAAATTAACATGTTTGCAGATGCAACACTGGATCATCAATGGATTCATGTGGATACCGAGCGGGCAAAAACAGAAAGTCCCTTCAAGTCAACCATTGCCCACGGATATTTGAATATTTCTGTTCTACCATACCTTTGGGAACAAATTGTGGAAGTAAATAACTCGAAACTGACTGTAAACTATGGCATTGAAAGCCTTCGTTTTAACCAACCGGTTTTGGTAAACAGCCAGGTACGCGTCAGGGCAAAATTAAAATCATTGAAAAATCTGAGAGGAATTTCAAAAGCCGAGATTGATGTTGTTATGGAAATAAAGGACAATGTGAAATCAGCTTTGGAAGGTACCATTGTATTTTTATATCATTTCATTTAATAAAACCTGAACTATGAAGCTTCGTAAATTAGGAAATACGGGAATTCATTTATCGGCAATTGGGTTAGGTTGTATGGGAATGAGCCATGCTTATGGCGAACCAAACGATGAAGAATCAATTGCAACACTTGAAAAATCGCTGGAAATTGGAATCAATTTTTGGGATACCGCAGATATTTACGGAGCAGGTAAAAATGAAGAATTAATTTCAAAAGTACTAAAACCAAACCGGGATAAAATTTTTCTTGCTACGAAGTTCGGGTTTATACCAAACGGAAGCAATAACAATTTTGATGCGTCACCCAGGCATATGCGTGAAGCTGTAGAAAACAGTTTAAGAAGGTTGAAAACCGATGTGATTGATTTATATTACGCTCACCGAATTGATCCGAATGTACCTGTAGAAGAAACTGTTGACGCAATGGCAGATTTGGTAAAAGAAGGCAAAGTACGATTTTTGGGTTTGTCCGAAGCTTCTGCAAACTCGTTGCGCAGAGCCTGTAAGATTCATCCAATCACCGCATTGCAAAGCGAATATTCACTCCTTACCCGTGATGTAGAAGCAGAAATACTTCCAACATGCCGCGAACTGGGAATTACATTTGTTCCATTCAGTCCGCTGGCCCGGGGACTAATGACAAATACACTGGATTTGACTAGCTTAAAAGAAGGAGATTTTAGAACAACTCTGCCGCGTTATACATCCGATCATGCTGAAAATAATCAGAAACTGGCAAATGCTTTTGCTGAAATTGCAAACAGAAAAGAATGCAAACCTTCACAATTAGCGCTTGCGTGGGTGTTGGCACAGGGCTATGATATTATTCCTATTCCCGGAACTAAACGCAGAACGTATTTGTTGGAGAATGCCGGTGCTGTTGATATTGTACTGAATAATAACGATTTGTCGGAAATTGAAAAACTGCTGACTACATACCCCAATATTGGTGACCGTTATAACGAGCACAATAAAAAACTGGTTGATAAAAATTAGAATTCCTGAAATATTATACAAGAAACCGCACTTTGAATGTCAGAAGTGTGGTTTTCTGTTTTAAATATCTCTAAAAATATCTATGAGCAGACTATTTTGAAATATAAAGCCATCAAATTCTAAAATTAAATTGTATTTTTACACCACATTTTCTCAAAAAAATTAAAACCAAATAAAACAATAGTTATGAACCACTTATTATTTATAGATGCACCGGTAATTATAGTAGTTGCATTGATTTTCTTATTGTTATTCGGAGGGAAAAAGATTCCTGAATTAATGAAAGGACTTGGAAAAGGAGTTAAAAGCTTCAAAGAAGGTATGGCCGATATTGAAGAAGAAATAAAAAAAGAGCCTCACACTGAAGAAAAGAAAGATATAACCAAGAAAAAAGATGAGTGATCCGGTTGAGAAAGAAATGACGTTTTGGGATCATCTGGACGATTTAAGAAGAACTATTTTTCGAATTGCCGGAGTTGTCGGAGTTGCTTCAATCGCTTTCTTTGCTTTCATGAAACCGCTTTTTGATGAAATTATTCTGGCACCATCCCGAAACGATTTTTTTCTTTATCGTTGGTTTGGCGAAATTAGCAAACAATTGCCATTTCTTCCCGATTTTATAACGAGGAATTATAATATCAGGATTATCAATATTAATCTTGCTTCTCAGTTTTTTGTTCACCTGACATCATCCCTGTGGTTTTCGCTGGTGTTCAGTTTTCCTTTTATTATTTACCAGCTTTTTATTTTTATTAAACCTGCTCTTTATGCCAACGAACGGAAAAATGCAGGCGGAGTGTTCCTGTTCGGTAATATATTGTTTTACTGCGGTGTAGCCATTGGTTATTTATTTCTTTTCCCGCTCACTTTACGGTTTTTAGCCGGTTATGAGCTTAGTAAATTTATTGAACAAAGTGTTTCACTGGATTCGTACATGAGTACTTTTCTGATGGTTTGCTTTTTTATGGGATTGGTTTTCGAGTTGCCAATTGTTGCCTGGTTTTTATCGCAGCTTGGTATCTTGCATCGCGAATTCTTCAACAAATACCGCAGACATGTATTCTTTTCATTGTTCGTATTTGTAGCCATATTTTCTCCAACCGGCGATCCGCTGACCATTATGCTGTTTTTTATCCCGATTTATGCTCTTTGGGAACTTAGTGCATTGGTTGTGAAAAAGAAACCGAAAGAAGTTGAGGAGTAGTTGTATTTGATTGAATTTCTTTTATTTAAAGCAAATCTCTGAAATGAAACGGAATCAGGTTTTAATCATGCTTTTTCTTATAATTTCATTTCAGGCTTTTCCTCAAAAAGTCAGATTCAGCCTTCTTTTTCCTCCCATGAAGGTTGGTGATCCTTACTGGAATGACGTAAACACCTATGTTTTGCCAAGTCCTTTGATTACGGACGTAACCGTTGCAATGAAATGGTCGGATATTGAAACTGCACAGGGAGTGTATGATTTCAGTATTTTCGATGCACAACTCAATCATTTCTATACTGCCGTGAAAAAAGTGAATATCGTTACACAACCCATTTCACCCAGCGGAAAAAACACGTTCACTCCTGCCTATATTTTTACTCCCGAATGGGCAGAATCACTTGGTGCAGCGCAACTGGATGTAATAACCTGCAGCAGTTTTACAGGTGATGGAACAGCCAATTCAGGAATGCCGGTGCCTTATGAAGTGCCTTTCAAACAAGGATTGAAAAACTTTTTCACGCAGGTAATTAATCATTATAAAAACAATCCGAATATAGGTTATATCCGTTTGGGACTGGCGATTGGCGGTGATTTTTTCCCTCGGTGTTCAAGTTTTATGCCCGGATTCTCAGCTAAAGTATGGACTGAATATGCTGCCGAGATGAATGCGTTTGAAGCGTCGCTTCACCCAACCATGCAATTAATGCAATCGGTTTGCCAGATTACGGCAGCCAATGATGGAAATGCAGATATTGAAGCAGACAATGCGGTTAAAAACGGAATTACTATCGGTGTTCAGGGTTGGGAAATATCCGATAATACAGCCAAAACATGCACTTCAGACTGGTGCGCCTTATTCGATAAGTATTATGGAAAAGTAGGTCCGCTGGAACTTCAAACGCTTGCAGCAAGTGATCCGACCGGTGCATCACAAACCGGTTCGCTGGTAGATTTAATTCCATTTGCCGTAGCGCACAAAGCTCAGATTCTGGAACTTTATACGCTTGACTGGTTACTGGCACTTGACCCGAATTACAGTACATTGTACGGCACGACGGCGACTTATGCGCCATTTGCTTCGGCATATTTAAAAACTATTACAGATGCATCCGTTGCTTCAGGGTTTGAAAATATAAATAATAATCAATACTCGGTTATTATTCCGGATGTTTCAAACGATAAGATTACGATTAAAAGTATTTTGCCGGGTATTAAAGAAATAATGATATTCAATACTTTAGGACAAGAGTTGTTGTCTGATAAATTTTCGGAAGAAGAAACTTCCATTAATTTATCTGTCTTGAAAGCCGGATTTTATTGCATAATTATTAAAAACAATTTCAATAAAAATACCGAAGCATTCAAATACATTAAGAATTAAATTGATTATATTTGCACCATTAATTGGATGACCAAATTTAAAACAGATTTCAAACTTTAATACATAATAATTTTATGAAAAGACGTGATTTTTTCAAATCAGCTGCAATTGTTGGTTTGGCATCGGTTGTAAAAACCAGTGCATTCGGATCGGTTGTTTCAAATACCAGTAAAAGTATGGCTGTAAGTTCAGAGCCTGATTTAGTGGCTATTATGGGTGGTGAACCTGAAGCTATGTTGATTCGTGCTTTCAAAGAACTTGGAGGAATAAAAAATTACGTAAAAAAAGGACAAAAGGTTGTTATCAAGCCCAATATCGGCTGGGACAGAGCACCCGAGCTGGCAGCCAATACAAATCCATTGCTGATTGGTGCATTGGTAAAAATATGTAAAGCAGCAGGAGCTTCTGAGATACTGGTTTTCGATCATACTTGCCACGACTGGAAAAAAAGTTACGCCAACAGCGGAATTGAAGCTGCTGTAAATGCTGCCGGAGGCAAAATGGTTCCCGGAAATGATGAATCATTCTACCGCGAAGTGGAAATTCCAAATGGTGTTAATATGAAAAAGAATGCCATTCATAAAGCACTTCTTGATTGTGATGTATGGTTTAATGTTCCTGTTTTAAAGCATCACGGTGGTGCTAAAAACTCAATATCAATGAAAAACCTGATGGGAATTGTTTGGGATAGAAAGACTTTCCATTCAAATGATTTGCACCAATGTATTGCTGATATTGCAACTTTCCACAAAAAACCCGCATTAAACATCATTGACGCTTACCGTATAATGAAATCTAACGGACCACAGGGAAAA
>CAIYTJ010000675.1 GCA_903929065.1 uncultured Bacteroidales bacterium
ACCTTTTTATATAAAGGCACAGGAAGTTAAATCACTTATACCTTTTAATCCGAGTAATAACTCTTCCGATAGTAGTCTCTCAGTTAGTTTTGAAAAAGTTATTTATGATTCAAGTTGTCCCAAATCAGAATGTTATCTTTGTTACGGGAGCACTGCAACAATTCAAATATCGTTGACACACCAAAATAAGCAATCAAATATAGTTCTAACTATTTTGGGATGCCAAGACGAATATGTATGTGACGATAATTTATATTATCGTAAGGATACATTAGGATACAGAATTTGCCTTCTAAGGTTAGACCCATATCCAACCGGTTCGCCAATTAATACCTCAAATTATACAGCCAAACTTAATATATCGAAATTATGAAACAATCAAAAAAACATGCGACTAAACTTCAGAAATTCCGTTCCCTGAGATTAAAATTTTTCTTTCTGTCCCTCTTTATTGTTATTTGTATAAATATACAAGCTCAAATAAATGGCTTTTGTGCTACTTCTCCAAATGTTCCAAACTTTCTTGGTACTAAACGAGCACTATTAAATTCTACATCAGATTCTTATACAATCGGAATCTTTTTTCATATAATGAGAAGAAGTGATGGAACTGGCGGTCAAACTCAACAAGAAGTAACAACAGCTTTTAATACATTAGCGTCCGACTATCAACCTCTGTTCGGCGTAGCGTAATTGGCGTCGAGGTTGTTCGGCGAAGTCTCCAGACTTCGTCGTGCTAAAAGGAAGTCTCCAGACTTCCACCTTAAAAACCGAGGAAAGCATATGAAAGTGTGATTTTTTATTACCAATACAACAAAAATAATTATATTTGCATAGTTAATCTTCTTAAGCTATGAGCACCGGCTATAAAATAGTAGATCAGGAAGCTTTACATTATATTACGTTTCAGGTAGTGAATTGGGTGGATTTGTTCACGCGTCAGGTGTATCGTGATATTGTGATTGATAGTTTGAAGTTTTGCCAGACGAACAAGGGATTGGAAATCTATGCTTTTGTAATCATGAGCAATCATATTCATATATTATTACGCAGTAATATTGGTAAACTCAGCGATACAATACGCGAATTCAAAAGTTTCACGGCAAAACAAATATTATTAGCCATAGAAATGGAACAAGAAAGCCGTCGTGATTGGATGCTAAACTTGTTTGAATTTGCAGCCAAGCAACACAAACGCAACGAAAAATTTCAGGTATGGACACATGAGAATCATGCAGAACTTATTTATAGTGATAAGTTCATTTTCCAGAAAATAAACTATATCCACGAAAATCCGGTACGTGCGGGAATCGTAGAAAATCCGGAAGATTATTTGTATTCCTCGGCTCGTGATTTTGCCGGAAAACCGTGTTTATTGGATCTTGTACCTGTATATGTGCCAACGGAAAAAATTCCGATAATGCGAACGGTTCGATAGTTTTGAATGTGGAAGTCAAGAGACTTCCTTTTAGCTGCGACATAGCGGGACGCTATGCCGAACAGCGGATGCTGGATTTTGTACGCTACGGCGAACTGGGCCAATATGAGCATTATTTTGATAGGTATAAAGACGTTGGAAATTACAGACTTCATGTTTACTTTGACACTTTCAATTATTTTGAATTATTAGATGGAGGAGCTAAATATCGAATGACTTATTTCAAAATAATGAATTTCCAAAAAGGGTTTTTAGGCATTTGGTATGGCAAAGTATTAACTACCTCTTTTAGTTATCTAATTGAATCGTACGATGATTGGTCAAATTTATGGCAGACAAATGGTAATGGAACAAGTGGAACAAATCAACCTGTAGACACTTATTATCATAGGTTTGAAAATATTAAAGCAATTGATGATCAAGTGCCTTACATTTATAGTTACGATGTTACAGTTTCAAATACAATGGGTTGTAGATTAGTAAACTCAGATTTTTGGTAAGATTGAAACTCCCAATCTTTCAATTTAAATTACATATATATATATATATCAATGTGAGTGTTATTCACAACATTCACATTGATATAATTTCAACAAATAAACATACCTCACATGATTAACAAAATTTTCAGACTTTCAATCATTTTGTTTTTACTCTCAGTAGTTCCAATCATCAATGCTCAAAAATCAGTCTTTAATAATAAATTATCACTCAAATTGAGCACCAGTTTAGTAAATACAGGAATAAATGAATTTATGCCAAATCCTTTGTTTATGTTAGGTGCAGATTATGAAATTAATAAATTTATTGATTTAGGCGCCTATTGTGGTTTTGCATCCCTTATGCACAGAACTGAGATTCCTTATAATCCTGTAACTGGTAGGTATGAGTGGTATTCGGCCGATAGTACATCTTATATAATTGGTACTTCTGGATTTTATTCATCGTCCCAGGCATTTTATTATGGAATTAATTCCAACATACATCTATTGCCTATGTTTTTTAGCAGAAATATGCGAATAGATGTCTATGCAACACCCAGAATAGGATTTGTTTCTGAACAATACTACGAGTATAATGCAATTCAAGAATTAGTCTGGTCAAAACCATTTTTGGAATATGGAATTGGGCTCGGTTTAAAATATTACTTAGGAAGACATTTCGGCATATACGGCGAATATGCTCTGGGTAGGTATTACAATAATAATAGTTCGCGTTTGACTGCCGGAATAATAATTAAATTATAATTCCCTTATTAATCCTTCTACTATAATCACTCAAAATGAAATCAATTCATTCATTTCTTGTTTTCTTTATTCTTTTATTTAATTCATGTCATTCGTTAGTGGGGGATGAATTTCCTGATTTGACAAAAACTCCTGTAATTAACAGTATACTACAAACCGATAGTATATTTCGAGTACATCTGTCTTTAACAGCGGCTATGAATGATTCAACACCTTTAGTCGTAAGAAATGCGAAAGTGATTATTGAATGTACTATTGATTCTCCTGATACACTTACATATTACAATGAAGGCTGGTATCAAAGTCTACGGAAAGTAAAAGCTGGCACAACATATAGTTGTAAAATTGAAATACAGGGTTTCCCTCAAATTTCTGCTCAAACGTATGTACCATTTCCTGACCCAATTGATAATGTAATTTATACAGCTGTTGCAAGCAAAGGTCAGGAAAGTGAATCTATATCTTCGGTTCAGTTTACTCTAAAGAATGATACTACTCAAAAGCAATTCTGGGAAATAAAGTTATGCAAAATAGGCATGTTTCATGATTATGATTTCGATAAACAAAAATGGATTGATTATTTCGGTAAAAAATATGAACAGATGTATATGGTAGCTGGTCAGGATAATGTTTTGCTAAACGAAGCTTCACCATTGAATATTTTCTCAAATGCGAAAATAAAATCGGATTCATACGATGTGGTTTTTTATTATGGTGAAAATTATGTTCATTTTTCACCTAAAGATAGTGCTTATATTGAACTCCGCTGCATTGATCAATCGTATTACAGCTATCAAAAGCAATTATATTTATATCAGACAGCTTTTTATGGTGGTATTGGAAATCCACCGCAAACATATCCACTGTATTCAAATATAAAAAATGGGTTAGGTATTTTCACATCCTACACATCAGTATTAAAAAAAATAAATATAGAATAGGTCACTTGCAATTTGAAATCAAAATATAAAAATGAAAGACAACACGATATTTCTATTCTTTTTTATTTTTTTTATTTTGCCAGTTCACTCATCCAATATTCATGTCTCTGGTTTTGTAAAAGATAAGCAAAGCAATGAAGTATTGATTGGGGGGAATATATGGCAGTCAGAACAAAAAAACGGGACAACAACCGACAAAAGCGGATATTACAATCTCAAAGTGAATACTCCTTGTTCCTTAACAATCTCCTATATCGGATATCAAACTATTATACTGAATATAACTGCAACAACTGACACTATGTTAATAGTGCACATGTCAACAGAAAATAACCTGAATGAAGTTATTGTAAGTGGGGTACGCGATAGTAAATTTGAAGTAACAAGGCTCACGGCAAAAGAACTGGAGTTAATTCCAACACTTGGAGGCAAACCCGATGTAATGAAAGTGTTACAACTATTACCAGGAGTTCAAACAATGTCGGAGGGTTTAAACTTAATGTTAGTGCGTGGTGGTGATCCCGGTCAAAATCAATATTTATTAGATAATGTGCCACTTATTTACGTTAATCATTTGGGTGGTTTTATGTCTGTTTTTAATCCCGACATGATTAATACAGTAGATTTTTATAAAGGAAATTTCCCTGCACGACAGGGTGGCAAAATATCATCGATAGTTGATATAACACAACGTGAAGGAGATATTTCCAAACATCACGGGTCTTTCAGTATTGGAGTTACTGATGCTTCTTTTTCAATTGAAGGTCCGTTGGTTAACAAGAAAATGAGTTATATTGTTACTGCACGTAAAACAATGATAGATGGCTTAATGGCTTTATTTTCAGGAGTAATAGATGTAAACCCTGCAATTATATATTATGGATTTTATGATGTCAATGCAAAACTCTGCTGGAAACCGGATGATAAAAACAACTTAAGTTTAAACATTTATCAGGGGGACGATTATTTGACATATTGGGGGAAGCCCTGGAAACTTGGCAAAAATGAAAGTAACCTTATATCTCAACAGTGGGGAAATTGGCTGGTTTCAGGTCATTGGAATAGGGTTTTCAGTTCAAAGTTGTATTCTGAGAATATTCTTTCGTTCAGTCGATACAGAAATTCATCCTTTCAAGAATACGGTTTTGATATGAACGGTACAAAAGCAACAATTAGTACCAAAAACCAATCCTCAGTAGAAGATTTCTCTTTTCGTTCTACATGGAAATATTCTTTTTTAAAAACCTGGAATTTTGAATTCGGAGGTCAAGCAAGTTTCTTTAATTATGAACCAAGTTATATTTATAGTTCTGTTACTCCAACATCTGTATTGAGACAGATTCTTCATTCATCAGAAACTGCCTTATATCTTGACAATAAAATAAATATTCTATCAAATCTTCAGTTTCAACCCTCTTTTCGTTTAAGCAATTATTCAAATAACGGTATAAATTTTCCTAATATTGAACCACGTTTAAACCTTAGTTTAAAGACTTCTGACTCACAAAGTTTTAATCTTAATTTTATGAAAACCACTCAAAACTCACATTTAATATTTGCACAAGGTGAAATTCTAAAGAAAGATATTTGGATTCCTGCGACACAAAGTATAACACCCCAAACATCTAATCAGATTTCTTTTAGTTGGAATGGTTCTTTCTGCAAAAGTATTCTTTCTACTGAAGCTAGTGTCTATTACAAAAAAATGCAAAATCTTGCTGCGTTGAAAGAAGGTTATGAAAACATGGTTGGAATTACAGGAATTGAAAATAAACTGGCCACAGATGGTGTTGGGATATCATATGGTGCTGAATTTATGCTTCGTAAAAATACAGGAAAATGGATAGGTTCAGTTTCTTATGCATATTCTCATGCCACAAGACAATTTCCTTCAATCAATGCTGGCAAGGAATTTGAATTCGACTTTAATCGTTTACATAGTGTTAGTTTGAATATAAACCGACAATTAAGGAATTCCTGGAATATGAATTTAGTTTGGTTGTTTCAGACAGGTTTGCCTTACACTCCAGCTCTAGGTAAGCAAAATATTATTGACTTTGAATCTGGTACAGTAACTAATATCGGAATCATTGGGGGTGTCAGAAACTCTGGTCGTATGCAGGATTATCATAGGCTGGATATTGCGTTTAGTCATACCATAAAAACAAGAAAAGGTAACCGTGCTGTCTGGACCTATTCTATTTATAATATTTACAATCAAATAAATCCATACGGCTATTATTATGATAATGATAATAATCTAGAAAATACAACAGATTATAATAAACCTTTACAGCTTTATAAGCTTGGTTTGTTTACAATTATTCCGAGTATATCATATAAAGTGTATTTTGACTTCCATAAAACTGAAAAGAAGAAAAAAACCGATAAAACACAAGAAAAAAAGAAATCAAACTGGTTGTATTTTGAAGATTAAAATGAGAATGATATAATTTTCACTAATAACTATTACGAGGTTAGCCAATGTCTAAATATTGGACTATAAGTATTATTACTAAAGCTTCACTTCATGTTTTGTTTACATAAAATCTTACGAATAAACAATAGTCACTAAACATCTTGTTTTATTATACTTACCAACGGGGTTGACTTCAAATTGAAGCCAACCCTGTTTTATATGCACTTAAAATTTTGAATTCTTAGAAAAACGCAGTATCTTAGTACGATTTTTATAACCATGAGTTCACGGACTCTAACTTTTTACAGCAATGAAGAATAACTATTGTATTATCATGGCAGGCGGCGTTGGAAGCCGCTTTTGGCCTTTCAGTCGGAATAACCGTCCTAAACAGTTTCTGGATTTTTTTGGTACCGGACGTTCACTTTTACAAATGACTTTTGACCGGGTTCGCCATTTGGTTCCCGCTGAAAATATTCTTATCGTTTCAAACGTTATTTACAAAGAACTGATTCTGGAACAACTGCCGGAAATTAACGCCAGCCAGATTTTACTGGAGCCAAACCGCCGTAACACTGCTCCCTGCATTGCTTATGCCGTAAACCGCATCAATGCCATGACGGACAAAGCCAACATTATCGTTGCACCATCCGACCATTTGATAATGAAAGAACTGGATTTCTTAGATACTATTAAAACCGGTCTTGAATTTGTTGAAAACAATGATTGCCTGTTGACCCTTGGTATTAAACCAAGCCGTCCCGAAACCGGTTACGGTTATATACAGATAGACGAAGGCGAAACTCCCTTGCGCCGTGTGAAAACGTTTACTGAAAAACCAAATGCCGATTTGGCACAGATATTCTACGAAACCGGCGAATTTTTCTGGAATTCGGGCATTTTCCTCTGGAATCTGCAAACGATAACCAGGGCTTTTGATGAATTATTACCGGAAGTTTCTTCTAAATTCAACGCCGGAAAAGAGTTTTTCAATACCGACAAAGAACAGGCATTTATTGACGAAATGTATCCTTCTTGCCCGAATATTTCCATCGACTATGGTATTATGGAAAAAGCCGCCAACGTACACGTACTTTGCTCCGACTTTGGCTGGACTGACCTTGGAACCTGGGGTTCGCTGTATGAAATGTCACCTAAGGATGAACATGAAAATGTAACGCTGAAATGCAAAACAGCCTTTTATGAAAGCGAAAACAATATTGTAGTACTTCCTTCCGAAAAACTTGCCGTTATTCAGGATTTGAAAGGCTATATTGTAGCTGAATCGGATAACGTGCTGCTTATTTGCAAGCTTGAGGACGAACAACGCATCCGCCAGTTTGTAAACGATATGAATGTGAAATTTGACGGAAAATTCAATTAATCAGTCTGAAGTTGGTAGTTTATAGTCGGTAGTAAATACCTACCCCAACTACCTACTATAAACTACCAACTATAAACTACCAACTATAATCTACCTACTATTTTTTCATGTCTGATATAATTCATCTTTTACCCGATTCGGTGGCCAATCAGATAGCGGCCGGTGAAGTGATTCAACGTCCGGCGTCGGTGCTGAAAGAGTTGGTTGAGAATTCGATTGATGCGGGAGCTACTTTTATTCAAATAGCGATAAAAGATGCCGGTCGCACGTTGATTCAGGTGGTTGATAACGGGAAAGGAATGAGCGAAACGGATGCCCGAATGGCTTTTGAGCGTCATGCTACTTCGAAAATTAAAAATGCTGATGATTTATTTTCGCTTCGCACGATGGGTTTCCGCGGCGAAGCATTGGCTTCTATAGCTGCTGTGGCACAGGTGGAACTACGAACGCGTCGCGAAAATGATGAATTGGGCGTGTTGGTGGAAGTTGCCGGAACACGTGTTTTCAAACAGGAAGCAGTTCAATGTGCGTTAGGGACTTCATTTCAGGTTAAGAACTTGTTTTTCAATGTGCCTGCCCGACGTCGTTTTCTGAAAAGTGATAACGTGGAAAAAAGCCATATACTGACTGAATTTTACCGCATTGCCCTCGTAAATTCATCTGTTGGATTTTCATTTTTGGATGGTGACGAGGAAATTTACAACCTTCCGGCTTCGAATAATAAAATCCGTATTGATAATATCTTTGGGAAAAATTCGAAGAAAAAATGGCAGCAACAATTGCTGAATATTGAAACCTCGACTAATCTGGTGAGCATTTACGGTTATGTGGGTAAACCTGAATTTGCACAGAAATCGGCCAACCAGTATTTCTTTGTTAACGGCCGGTATATGCGTCATCCGTATTTCCATAAAGCGGTTTTGTTGGCTTACAACCAAATGATTCAGGCTTCGGAAAGTCCGAATTACTTCATATATTTCGAGGTCGACCCGCAAACCATTGACATTAATATCCACCCAACCAAAACGGAAATCAAGTTTGAAAACGAACAGGCTATTTGGTCCATTCTATCGGCTGCAATCAAGGAATCATTAGGAAAATTCAATGTGGTTCCATCCATCGATTTTGATCAGGAAGGCGCTGTGGATATTCCAACGAATGTTCCGGTAGAAAACATCCGTCCACCACAGACTAATTTCAACCCAAATTACAATCCTTTTGGCACAACCGGTTATAAACGTCCGAATCTGGATTGGGAGCAACTCTATGGAGATTTTGAGAAAAAAAGCGAGCCGGTTGAATCTTCGATCGACTGGAAAGTTGATATTGATGCCCCGATACAGCCTGCCATCACCTATCAGGAACAATTGCAGGCAATAGAAAATTTGGAGACACGCGCTGAGAATTTCCAATATAAAAACCGTTATGTTATTACCAGCGTCAAGTCAGGTTTGTTGATGATTGATCAGCAACGGGCGCATACACGGGTTTTGTTTGATTTATTTCTGAGTCAGATTGAAAATGCACAAGGTATTTCGCAGCAGGTTCTTTTTCCGGAAGTGCTTGAACTTAGCGCGGAAGAAGATTTGTTTTTTGAGCAGATTTTACCCGATCTGAAACATGTCGGCTTTGATTTTGAAGCACTCGGAAATCATGAATACAGTGTGAAAGGAGTTTCTTCGCATGTCGGGACTTCGAGTGTGATTGATTTACTGCATGATATGCTGGAAAAAGCGAAAACAACCGCCGTGGAAACTGCTTCCGGCATTCGGGAATCCATTGCCTTATCGCTGGCTCAAGCTTCATCACTGAAAGCCGGACAACGGCTTACCGGAGAAGAAATGAGTGATTTGATCGATCGACTTTTTGCCTGTGCCAATCATAATTTCACGCCTGATGGAAAGAAAATAATGACAATCTGGACGCAGGAAGACATTGAATCCAGATTTCGGTAAATAATATTTGTATATTTGCAACGTGAAATATTATACATCTCATCCTTAAAATTCAGTTACCATGGAAAATCTTCAACAACTTACAAGTACCTTATCCTGGTTGATTCCTGTCATTGCAATTCTGGCATTGTGGGATACAGCCTGGAAAGCAGTCGGCATGTGGAAATCGGCCAGAAACAACGAACTGGCCTGGTTCATTTGCATTGCCATTTTCAACACAATCGGCATTTTGCCCATCCTTTATATCTTTCTGAGTAAACGAAAATCGGCAGAAAAACAAGACTAAA
>CAIYTJ010000676.1 GCA_903929065.1 uncultured Bacteroidales bacterium
GAGTGGATTCGTACCCGACCCATTGATACTGCTCACATTGATGTTTTGCGCCGCCATTCTCCGTTGGGGCGAATTTTGGCGGCGGGATTATTTCATCATCATGAAAGTCGTGAAGGCATGAAAGAAAGCATCGAAGAAACGGGTCGGCATGTCGTGGCTGATTTGGAACGTTTTCTAAATACATTGGGAACGATCGCAGAGGTTTCTCCATTATTAGGGTTGTTAGGAACTACTTTTGGTATGATTCAAACCTTTAATGTGATCTCGAGTCATGGCGTCGGAAACCCTGCACTGTTGTCTGGTGGAATTGCGGTGGCCCTGATTACCACCGGAGCAGGATTATCAGTGGCTATCCCAGCGTTGCTTTGCCACCGCTATTTTCAAGGAAAAGTAAATACGTTGGTGATTACTATGGAACAAGAAGCGTTACGTTTGGTGGAAACACTTCACAATATACAACAAAAACGAAAAGGAGAAGATCATCAACCTCCGCCGTCATCGCCGAGAATGCCCACGATTCATCAATCTCACGTCACTAATTGATGTTGTTTTTAATCTATTACTTTTTTTTATGGTGACGACCAGTTTTAATCAATCTGCCGAGATATCCTTACAGTTGCCAGAGGCCGAAACGGGTCAACCACCTTCCCAAGAACATATTATTGAAGTGACCGTGGATGCACAGGGCCATTATTATCTGGGTCTTCAACCACTGAGTGGTGAAGATGTAAATACTCTACGCACGGCTTTACAAAATAGAGCGTTAGAAACGACGATTGATCTTAAAAATCCTACCTCTGCAACCACTACAGATCAAACACGATTGCTTGTGATTAAAGCAGATGGCCACGCTCCGCACCAAGCGGTAGTTCGCGTTATGGACATTGCGCGTCAACTGGGTTTAACCCATATCACTTTTTCTACGCAACAATCTCACCCGCAACCGACGAACCAATAAGAAGTTTTGAATCTGGCGAGATCACAAAAATTTCGATTGTTTTTACGGCAGGCCATCCATTTTTTCGCACATGTTCTAGCAACACGGGACTTTGGTAATGTAATTTTGTTGCCCAAACAGAAGCATCTACCTGCATCACCAATACCGTGTCTCGCAGGTTAGCCACTTGGCAATGAAGTAACCAAGAGTTAGGAAGCACCTCCGCGATCTTTTTTGCAACTGCTTTTAATACTTGTATATGATCGAACACATTCTTGGCAATGCCGTGTTCACATGCGTTTTGTACAATTTCCGATGCCAGTTTCATCAGAACAATTTACTCAATCGTGTGACGGATGCAGTAAATAATGCTACACCAGATGCTGGAAAAAATCCAAGTAGTAACGTGGTTGTTGAAAGAATGCCTGCTGCCAGAATTTCTGTTGTGCTGAGATCAGGTAGTAGACCCATTTTAGAAGAGACTGTACCGGTAAAAAGTGTGCCAACCGTACGAAGCGCATAAGCAGCAGAGACCAACATCCCAATAGACAGTAACACCATCCATCCACCCCAGAGGGAAAATCCACCAATCAATGTGTACAACTCTGCAATGAACCCCGCAGTACCAGGAAGACCCACCGTTGCAATAAAAGTAAATATCGTAAAAAAAGAAAAACGCGGCATCACCTGCACCAGTGAAGAATAATCTCCGATATCACGAGTATGGGTTCGCTCATACAAAAATCCAATCAATAAAAATAAAGCGCCTGCGCTCAATC
>CAIYTJ010000677.1 GCA_903929065.1 uncultured Bacteroidales bacterium
CTGCCATGATTTTATTCATGCAATGGGTTTGAACTTTTACATCGTCGGTACTTCGATAAGCATTCAGCAAATCAACGCAATCGATATACTGTTTGGAAGTGATATTGCTTTCAACAGTAATGTCCCGATCGAATACCGGTGCATCTATCCAACCGGCAGCAAGCGGATTTTGTGTAAATTCGTAATTCGGTACAATCTTATTATCATCCACCGTAAAAGCAAAATTGTATTTTTCGGACAGCTGTACCAGATTGAATTCTATATTTTCGTTTGCTTCCTGCAGGCGATCGAGCCAGGCGATGTACTTTTTCTTACCACGGAAAATGCGGAAGAATAATAGACTGAAAAACCACCGGAACTTTCCTTGTTTTTTAGGCCGATAACCGGTAAATTCTACCAACAACGCCAACTGAAACTGAAACGGCGTAATCGTACCCGCAAAAAGCAACATCAACTGCCGGAAAACAAACGGAAATTGTTTCACCGTCAAATCATCCCAGCATTCAGGGATAATGATCTTTGTTCGTTTTAATTGAATGGTTTTCATAATGATTAATTGTAAAAAAACTTATTCTCAAGTAAATGTCCCCTTTACTAAAGGGGACGAGCGCGAAGCGCGGAGGGGTTTAAAGGTTCAGTACGCGTAAGCGTCTGAATCCTTCACTCCTTGTGGTTTATATGCCTGAGTTGATGCTTTGCTCACCGTATCGGTTTGCGCCTGATTTTGCAGTTCAATATCGAGCGCACGCCAGTAACTATCTGCTTTCAATTGAAATTGTGTAGCCACTTTTTCGCGTATATATTGTTCCGGAAGATCCTTTTTGTTTTTGGAGTCCATTTCGTTATTGATCTCCAATCGGATATTTTCCGGCAGGCAGTAAAACGAAAGTCGCTGACAGCAACGCGCCATGGTTTCGTAGCAAACTGCACGGGCAATGGTTTCTGTTTTTGTTGCTTCTTTTTTCCGGCTCAATACACATTCAGTCCAAACTTCCTGAATAATCCAGTTCGCGTTTAGCATGAAATATTCCGAATTCACACCTACCCATTTTTTAAAATCAGCAAATGTTACCGGTACTGCAGCAATTTCTTTCTTCCGATCGGAATCTTTCCAATCAGCAATTTTAGCATCATTTTCGTTCAATGCCTTAATCAACTGATTCATCCAGAACCAAGCATCGTTTATCAACTTATTATCCAGTTCATCCTTTTGATACTTGAAAATGGTAGTTTCTTCCGTGCCTTTTTTAATGGTAATACCGTCGTTTCCAATTTTGGCAATCAGAAAAATAGTGTGAGCATATAACCCGAAATTCAGCATCGCACTTTGTAAGTGATCGGTAAGTAAAGCATTCAGTTCAGTTTCATCGTTTGCTACCACTGCAGGAACTTCAGGAACGTCATCATGAGCCGGAATAGCATCCACCGCCAACGTTTTAGCAACTGTACCATCACAAATTTTATTGTATAGATCCAGTCCGATTAACTCCGAAATTTCCACGCCCACTTTTACAAGCGGACTTTCCATATTATCGTATTCCAACGAAACGTTGGCTCCAGATAGTTTTTTCTTCAGGATCGTTGAAAAACCTTGTTTTGCAAAAGGAATTTTGAGTGCCATAATCTTTTCTTTATTGGGTTTCGCAGTTTCTAACCGCGGTATTTACTATAAACTACCTACTATAAACTACTTACTTCTTCACTGGATC
>CAIYTJ010000678.1 GCA_903929065.1 uncultured Bacteroidales bacterium
TTTGCAAGTCAGGTCAGTTTCTATTTGAAAAATGATTCTGATTTTGAAATTGTGGCATACACGGTTGATGCTGAATATAATAAAACAAAGACTTTTCTGGATTTGCCGGTTGTTGATTTTGAGGATGTTCAGACCATTTATCCACCAACAGAATATGCCATGTTTGTTGCCATTGGATATCATAAATTAAATTCAACCCGTGAAACAAGATTCCATGAAGCAAAAGCAAAAGGCTATCAACTAATTAGTTATATTTGTTCCCGAAATTCATACTGGAATGATTTGCAGGTTGGTGAAAATTGCTTTATCATGGAAGGAAATATTTTTATGCAACATGTAAAAATAGCTGATAATGTGATTATTGCCATTGGAAATAAGATTGGTCATGATTCAATTATTGAGGAAAACTGTTTTATAACTTCCAATGTTATGATGGGTGGATTTTGCATTATTAAGAAAAACAGTTTTATTGGTTTAAGTGCTGTAATTAAAGATAAAACCACTATTGGCGAACGAAATATATTGGGTGCAGGTTCAATTTTGCTGAAAAATACCAAAAATGATTCATCTTTTCTCACTAAATCAACGCCACTAACACCTGATCCGAATCATTTGGTTCAGGATTTTATTTAAAATCATAAATCACAAATTATAAATCATAAAAATATGGATGCAAACGAATTTATTAAAAACTTTGCTGCTCAATTTGACGATACTGATGCTTCTGAATTTACACTGGAAACACGTTTCCGGGAATTGGATGAATGGTCTTCGTTAAATGCACTAGCTATTTTGAATATGATTAGTAAAAAATATTCGGTAGTTTTGAAACCTGAAGAAATGAAACCAACCAATACAGTTCAGGAACTTTTTGATCTGGTTCAATCCAAATTAAACTGAAAATGAATCCATTTTCTTTAGTTGGGAAAACAATTCTGGTAACAGGAGCTTCATCCGGAATTGGACGTGCTATTGCTATTTGTTGTTCACAAATGGGTGCTAATCTGGTTATTACCGGACGTAATGAAACTCGGTTGTTGGAAACATTTTTGTTGCTGGAAGGTACTGAACATCAACAGATATGTGCAAATTTGACAAATTCTTCTGAACTGGAAAAACTGATAGAATGCTTACCAAAACTCGATGGTATAGTAAATAATGCAGGCATAGCAAAACCATTAGTTCTTCAATTAACTGAGCAGAAAGATGTTGATGAAATTATGCAAATAAATGCACTGGTACCAATAAATCTTACTCGTTTAGTTCTTCAAAATAAGAAGTTGAACAAAGGAGCCTCATTGGTATTTATCTCGTCTATAAATGGCAATAATTGCGCTTATATCGGAAGCTCTATTTATGCTGCTTCAAAAAGTGCGTTGACCGGATTTATGAAAGCAGTAGCCTTGGAACTTGCTCCACGTGGAATACGTGCTAATTGTATAAATCCCGGAATGATTGAAACCAATCTGCTAAAATCAGGTAGTATTGGTGAAGATGAACTTGAAAAGGACAGATTGAAATACCCACTCAAACGTTATGGCAAACCGGTAGAGGTCGCTAATGCAGCTGTTTATTTATTGTCTGATGCTACACAATGGGTGACAGGAAGTAATTTGTTGATTGACGGAGGTTACACACTTCAATGATTAATTGAAAATGAAAGCATATATTAAAGCAATATCGTATTTTTTACCGGAAAAAGTTGTTACAAACGATGATTTGGTAAAAGAATTTCCTGAATGGACCGTTGATAAAATTGCCGGAAAAGTTGGTGTTTCTGAGCGTCACATTGTTTCAGAAAACGAAACTGCGGCTGATATGGCAACACAAGCTGCCAAAAAACTTTTTACAGAACATGGAATTGACCGGTCAACAATTGATTTTGTACTTCTTTGTACGCAAAGTCCTGATTATTATTTGCCTACATCGGCTTGTTTGATTCAAAACAAACTGGGTTTATCAACTTCTTGCGGTGCTTTGGATTTTAATTTGGGATGTTCTGGCTTCGTATATGGCTTATCACTTGCCAAAGGTTTAATTGCCGGTGGAATTGCTAAAAATGTTTTACTTATCACGGCTGAAACCTATTCTAAACATATCCACCCCAAAGACAAAGGTAATCGCACTATTTTTGGAGATGCTTCGGCAGCAACATTGGTTTCAACCGATGGTTTTGCCTCTATTGAGAATTTTAGTTTGGGGACTGACGGTCGTGGTGCCGAAAATCTGATTGTCAGGAAAGGTGGATTACGTCAGCCAATTTCTTTGAATGATACCGTTTTAGATGAATCCGGAAACCTCACTTCTTCCGATTATTTATTTATGAACGGAGGCGAAATATTTAATTTTACAGCAGAAGCAGTTCCGGTTTTAGTTCAGGAAACGCTCAAAAAAAATGGCTTGATGCAGAATGAAATTAATTTATTTGTTTTTCATCAGGCTAATAAATATATGATGAATTACCTGCGTAAACTCATTGATATTGAGCCTGAACGGTTTTATTTTTATCTTGAAAATGTTGGAAATACGGTTTCGTCAACCATTCCAATTGCTTTGTACGAAGCTCAACAAGAAGGAAAATTGGTTGGAAATATTTTGCTGGCCGGATTTGGTGTAGGATATTCTTGGGGAGCAACTGTTTTGAAAATGATAAACAATTAATGATAAGTAATTAATGTTTAAAACTCTACGATCAGTTATTAACTCCAAACTATTTCTTAGTTTGTTATTAATTGCTTCGCCGTGGATACTCCTTTTTGTCACTACCGGATTAATTGCCCAACATTCTGTTTTTAGTTCTGTTCCGGTTTGGTCGGACGAACTATCTTACTGGCATGAAGTTTTATCATTTAGCCAGAAAGGTTTAAATTTTGGATTTTATACTATCAATGAGGCAGTTCCAAAATACCTCTCATTTGGTTCTCACGGTTTTGGAACCGTCTCGGTTTATGCTCTGTTTGCCCAAATCTTTGGTTGGAAAGCTTATTCTATTGTGATTGCCAATGCTTTTTTCTTATCAATCTCATTTTTTCTTTTCATGTTTTTGGTTAAGCCTACTGCTAGGAAAATTCTATCTATTTTACTATTCACAATTTCATTCACCCCGTTGATTCTCTTTTGCACCACTTCCATGTCTGAATTGTTGAATTATTCAATGATTATCATTTATTTTGGATTACTTTATAAATATTTCAAACATGGAGGGAAAA
>CAIYTJ010000679.1 GCA_903929065.1 uncultured Bacteroidales bacterium
GTTAGTGTCTGTCGGAATGCAAACCAGTTATTAAAAGAGCTGACCTAATTAAGCTTTTTATTTTAAATTCACATTATAACCAATTAAATTTGCTTTTGTTATACTAATGAGTTTAAGTCTTGAAATAATAGACCTGTATTTGTCCAATCAGTTTAATTTACATCCAACACATTAACCATAATTTGATTAATATAACGGTTTTTCACCTTCAATTGTTTAAAGATTAAGCGTCAATTTTAATGACTCATCATTCCGTTGAATATTAATACAAAAACCTTATATTTGCAATCGATTTGTTTGAATGAAAGATTTTTAATTTTATCGATATACTACTTTTTATGAATACATTATTTAAAACAACTATTATGGCAATTGCAATCACAGCAGCTGCATGTGGAACAAAGGACAAAGCCCCGGTTATTGGCAAACAGCACCCGAAAATCGAAAACGGACGAATGACTCCTGAAGTGCTTTGGTCGTTTGGCCGCGTCGCCGGAGTGCAGGTTTCGGCGGACGGTACAAAAATCTTGTACAGCGTTTCTTATTACAGCATTCCTGAAAATAAGGGAAATTCAGAACTATTCGTGATGAATGCCGACGGTTCGGACAAAAAGCAAATCACCCACACGGCAACGCGTGAAGCCGCTGCCAAATGGATGAAAGATGGAAAACGTATTGCTTTTCTTTCGTCGGAAACCGGTAGTATGCAACTTTGGATAATGAATTCCGATGGTTCCGATCGCAAACAAATCACAACCCGTGGAGGCGGTATCAACGATTTTTCTTTTTCCCCTGACGAAACAAAGATTCTTTTTGTTGCCGATGTGAAATACGGCGAACGAACCGTTGATAAATATCCCGACCTGCCCAAAGCCAGCGGATTAATTGTAACGGATTTAATGTACAAACATTGGGACGAATGGGTTCAAACCGTTCCACATCCTTTTGTAGCAAACTTTAAAGATAATAAGATTGAGAATGAAATCGACATTTTAAAAGGCGAACCATTTGAAAGTCCGATGAAACCTTTTGGTGGCATTGAGCAACTGGCCTGGAGTTCGGATGGAAAAATTGTGGCTTATACTTGCCGAAAAAAAACAGGGAAAGCATACGCACTTTCTACTAATTCTGACATTTATTTCTACAATTTAGAAACGAAAAAGACAGAGAACAAAACTGAAGGCATGATGGGCTACGATCAGAATCCTACATTTTCGCCTGATGGTAAATGGCTTGCCTGGGAAAGTATGGAACGCGATGGATATGAAGCGGACAAACTCAGATTGTTTATCATGAATCTTCAAACCGGCGAAAAAACTGATTTATCTGTAGGTTTTGACCAAAGTTCAACCGGTCTTAACTGGTCTTCCGATAGCAAATCTATTTATTTTGTAAGCTGCTGGCATGCTTTAACCCAGCTTTATCGCGTTGATATTGCTGACAAAAAAATTGCTCAAATCACCAAAGGCGTTCAGGATTATTCATTTGTGGCAGAAGCAAAAGGCCATCTGATTGGTGTAAAACATTCGATGAGCAAGCCGGACGAAATTTATTCCATCGATCCGAAAACCGGCGAAGAAACAGAACTTTCTTTCGAAAACAAGGAGATCATGGACAAATTGGAAATGGGAAAAGTGGAGGAACGATGGATTGAAACCACCGACCACAAACAAATGCTCACGTGGGTGGTTTATCCGCCTCATTTTGATAAAAACAAAAAATATCCGACCTTGCTTTTCTGCGAAGGCGGTCCACAATCGACTGTAAGCCAATTTTGGTCTTACCGATGGAATTTGCAACTTATGGCGGCCAATGATTATATCGTGGTGGCACCAAACCGTCGTGGTTTGCCAAGCTTTGGCAAAGAATGGCTCGAACAAATCAGCGGCGATTACGGCGGACAAAATATGTTGGATTATTTCTCAGCGATTGATGCATTGGCCAAAGAACCTTATGTAAACAAAGACAAACTGGGCTGCGTTGGTGCAAGTTACGGCGGATTTTCGGTTTATTGGTTGGCCGGTCACCACCAAAAACGCTTTAAAGCGTTCCTTGCTCACGATGGCATGTTCAATCTTCCACAACAATACCTGGAAACGGAAGAAATGTGGTTCGTCAACTGGGATTTGGGCGGTCCGTATTGGGACAAAGCCAATGCTATTGCCCAACGTTCATACGCCAATTCGCCGCATTTATTTGTCGACAAATGGGATACGCCGATTTTGGTAATTCACGGTGAAAAAGATTACCGGATTCTGGCATCGCAAGGCATGGCGGCATTTAATGCAGCTGTTCTTCGGGGTGTTCCGGCTGAAATGTTGATTTTCCCTGATGAAAACCACTGGGTTCTTCAACCGCAAAATGGAATTCTCTGGCAACGGACTTTTTACAGTTGGCTTGATAAATGGCTAAAGTAATTGACGATTTATTCATTTACGATTTACGATTGGATTATGAGGTATTTAAAATATTATATCATTTTGCTTTTGTCGGTGATACTTGCTGCATGTTCGGCTATTTCTGAACCGCTTGAGACGCAGAACCTTCTGAATAATCTGACAGAAACACCTGATTTAATTGTACTTGAATCGAAAATCACAACTCATCCAACGACTGGTTTTATATTTTATCCCGGAGGACTTGTGGATGCTCATGCGTATTTGCAATGGCAGGATAAATTAGTGACTTTGAATCCTGATTTAAAAATCATAACGGTGAAAATGCCGAGTAATCTGGCCGTTTTTGGAATCAACAAAGGAATGAGCGTGATAAAAAACAATCCTGACATTACGGAATGGATTACAGGTGGTCATTCACTTGGTGGAACCATGGCTGCTGAATTAGCAAACAATAATCCCACAAGTTTTAAAGGAATGATATTTATTGCTTCGTACCCGACAAGCGACATATTGAAAAACTGGAACGGCGCCGTTTTAAGTGTTCATGCCAGCAAGGATGGACTTTCTACTCTTGCAAAAATAGAAAAATACAAAGTTGATTTACCTGCAGCAAAAGTAATGGCGAACGATCTGGATTTTTCACTGCCTTTGCAAAGCAAGACTCATTATTTTGAGATAATTGGCGGTAATCACGGCCAGTTTGGCAATTATGGAATTCAGGCAGGTGACTCGCTTGCCTATATTTCACGGGAAAGTCAGCAAAATCAATTGATTCAGGTTATTCAACATTTTATTTTGAAACTATGAAACGATTCATTATTCTGGCATTTTTATTCTCATTTTTCGTTCAACTTGAGGTAAAGAGCCAGCAGCTATCCATTTATCTGAACTCGTTGAATGGAATTTATGCCGAAAATACATTTGCCGGAGGTACGCGTGGCGGTTCGTTAGGATTGAATTATATTCAGCCTCTTAAACAAAACTTCAACTGGTTTGGAGGGCTGGAAATTAATACAGTATCCTGGGGAAATAACACTTTTGCTAATCTGGGTTTAATTTACTCCAAAGATTTTGCTCCAAAATGGGCCTGGTCTGTTACAGCTCTGACTCAACAGGGCGTTGCATTATTCAAACCTAACTCGTTTTATACATTTAGCATATCAGGAATGGGTGGTATTGAATTCAAAATCAATGAAAAAGGATCACTCTATCTGGGTACCGGACTTAGATTTTATAGTTGCCCGGAATACCGCAAATACGGTTTAATTTCTTCCTATCTCGATTTTCCAGTTGAACTGGCTTATCGGATTACATTAAAGAAATAACCCGTAATGCAGTACTTTTGAAACGCAAAGTTGAATTTAAATTCAATACTTTGCGTTTCTTTTTATACTTATGTCAAACTATGAATTAAAATTTATAATTTTGCAATTTACGTTAAATATATATTTTGTTTTGCAATCAATGCAACGAAACAAATGTACATTTCATCTATAAGTAAAGTATGGATTTAAAGAATGCAATAACGGACGAACAACGACTGATTGCAGGATGCAAAAACGCTGAACCTTGGGCTCGAAAGCAGGTTTATGAACTATATGCATCTGCCA
>CAIYTJ010000680.1 GCA_903929065.1 uncultured Bacteroidales bacterium
GTATTTTGTATGCCGGAATATTATTCCCCGAATTTAAAGATGCTCCAAAATGGCGTAAATCAGGTATTGATGTTCTGAACCGAGAAATGGATGTTCAGATATACGATGACGGAATGCAGAACGAACTTGATCCTATGTATCACTTAGCCATGATAAATGTATTTAATAAAGCCCTAAACATGGCAGATATTAATGGTTACCGGTCAGAATTCCCTCAAAAATACAAGGACGTTATCGAGAAAATGATAGCAGCTTATTATAGCATTTTGTTACCCGATCTTTCAATGCCAATGTTCAGCGATACACACGAAATGAAGGCTTCGGAAGTAATCAAAAACTCAAAAGATTGGACAAAATTATTCCCGAAGAATCAGCAAATCCGATTTTTTGCTACTGAAGGTAAAGAAGGAACAGCTCCTGCTTCGGGATTAATTGCCATGAAAACTGCAGGTTTTTATTCTCTTCGCAGTGATTGGGATAAAGACGCAACAGCAATGGTTTATAAAGGTGGGCCTGCTGGTGAATGGCATTGTCAGTTGGATAACGGAACATTCAACCTGATGGTAAAAGGTCGCAATTTCTTCCCTGATGCCGGTTCGTATTCCTACGGTGGCGATGACGAAGTGATGAAAATGCGGAACTGGTTTCGTCAGACTAAAGTACATAACACATTGACATTGAACGATAAAAATCTGGATAAGGCAGATACAAAATGTCTGCTTTGGAAATCAGATAAAAAGATTGATATGCTTGTTACCGAAAATCCAAGTTATCGCAATTTAAGTCATCGTCGTTCTGTGTTTTTTGTAGATAAAAAGTTTTATGTAATTGTTGATGAGGCTGTTGGTGACGCCAAAGGCAAGGTAGGAATTCATTACCAGATGTGTGAAGGCGATGTAAAACTGGATTTAGATGCACAAAAAGCATTTACCAATTTCAACGATGGCAATAACCTGATTGTAAAGACATTCTCAGAACAAAATCAAATCATGAGTGAGGAAGAGGGTTGGGTTTCGTACGAATCCAAACTAAAGAATGCCCGTAAAGCTTTTGCCTTCAACGTGGATAAACAAACCGACAAACCAGTTCGCTACATCACAGTATTTCTACCAATAGAAAATGCTCAGAAAGCCCTTGAAATAAAGGCTGCATTTCAGAAAGATTATTCCGAAAAGGAATTGTTGGTTTCTCTGAAAATAGGAAAACAAAGCTATAAATTAAACTATCAGTTGTAATACAAAATGAACTATACTATTGGAATTGATTTAGGAGGAACTGCCATAAAATACGGTTTGGTTAGTACAGAAGGAGGACTGATTTTTGAGAATCAATTACCTACTCAGGCTGATTGTGGAGCAGAAACTGTGATCCGGAATATCATCGAAGCAGTGAAAACTGTTCAGAATAAAGCCGATGAACTCAAACTTTCAGTAGCTGGAATTGGCATTGGAACTCCCGGAATAGTGGATAAGACCAATCGTATCGTGTTGGGTGGCGCTGATAATATTGTAGGTTGGTCACAGGTTTACCTCGCCGACAAAATAGAAGAAGCTTGTCAGCTGCCAACATTTATCAGCAACGATGCAAATTTAATGGGACTGGGAGAACAAGCTTACGGTGCGGCAAAAGATAGCTCAGACGTATTATTTCTTACCATTGGCACCGGAATTGGCGGAGCAATTATAATTGATGGAAAACTGTTTGGTGGATATGATAATCATGGAACTGAATTAGGTCATATTCCGCTATTTTTCGATGGAATTCCTTGCTCTTGTGGTAGTGTTGGTTGTCTGGAAGCATATGCATCAACCAGTGCATTGATTCAGCAATTTAATGATAAATGTAATAAACTTAATACAAGTTTTGGAAATGAAATTACCGGGAAATTGATCAGTGAATTTTATCATCACAATAATTCAATTGCTGTTGAATGTTTAACTAACCATTGGGCTTATCTGGGAAGAGGAATTGCGGGCCTGGTGAATATTTTCAGTCCTCAAAAAGTGGTAATTGGCGGTGGAATTTCAGAATCCGGTGCATTTTATCTGAAACATTTAGAGAAAGAGTTTCGCAAATACGTTATGCCTGATTGTGCCGTAAATACTCAGTTGTGTTTAGCAAAACTTGGCAACAAAGCGGGTATTTTAGGAGCAGCTCAGTTTGCGTATACCAATTTAAAATAAAAACAAAATGAAAAGGAATTATTGGATAGTTGCACTTATCATGCTTTTCTGGTTTGTAATTTCGTTTATTACAAACATTATGGGACCACTAATTCCCGATGTAATTCAGAATTTTCACCTTTCATATTTAGGTTTGGCCGGTTTTATACCTACCTCCTTTTTTGTGGCGTATGCGGTGATGTCAATCCCATCAGGCATTCTGATTGAAAAATTAAATCAGAAAATCGTCCTGATAATTGGTTTTACGCTTCCACTTATTGGATCATTACTTTTTGCTTTTCATCCTGCATACATCACTCTTTTGCTTTCCTCTTTTATTATCGGATTGGGAATGGCAATGTTGCAAACAGTAATCAATCCGCTGACACGTGTTGCCGGAGGAGAAGAAAATTTTGCTTTTTTCTCAGTGTTGGGGCAGTTGGTTTTTGGAGCTGCATCGTTTGTAAGTCCATTGTTGTATTCGTATCTAGTTCAGGAACTTAGCACCGGTAAAAGAAGTTACAATTTATTTGTCGGAGTTTTGGCTAAAATTACACCACCTGATTTACCATGGGCTTCGCTTTATTGGGTATTTGCAGTGATTCTAATCGCGATTATTTTGATTACATTCAGTGCCAGATTTCCTGCATTGGTACTGAATGAAGATGAGAAATCAGGTTCGGTACAATCCTATAAACTTTTACTAAAGAACAAATACGTATATCTTTTCTTTTTTGGAATACTCTCCTACGTGGCTACCGAACAGGGAATTGCCAATTGGATTTCTCAGTTTTTGTTTAAATATCATGGATTGAATCCACAGGTTGTGGGCGCTCAGGAAGTTGGATTGTTTTGGGGACTGATGTCGGTGGGATGTCTGTTTGGATTAGTAGCCTTGAAATTGTTCGATTCTAAAAATATTCTTCGCGTGTCAGCTTCTGTTTCTGTTGTATTGCTGGTTTTATGTCTTTTTAGCTCAAAAGAAATAGCGTTGATTGGCTTTCCTGCTTTAGGTTTCACTATTTCTGTAATGTTCTCCATAATTATGTCATTGGGCTTAAATTCAGTGAGTTCACATCATGGCTCATTTGCCGGAATTTTATGCACCGGTATTGTGGGTGGAGCTATCGGACCACTTATTGTTGGCAACCTGGCTGATATTTTTGGACTGAAACTTGCGATGTTAGTAATATTATTTCCAATGGCTTATATTTTCGGAATTTCTGTTTGGGCTAAGCCATTGATACAAAACAAAACAGTGAAATTAAACGAACTTTTTAAGAAGTAATCATACCATGAAGATCAAATTGCTTCCGGTAGTGTTTTTGTTTAGCACTTTCATATTTTCTCAAAAAAATGAAAATCATATCTATTTTGGTGATATTCATAATCATTGCAACCTGACTTATGCTCATGGAGATATGCGTGATGCTTTTGAGGCTGCCAAACAGCAACTCGATTTCCTGTCGCTTACTCCTCATGCCATGTGGCCGGGTATGCCCGGAAAAGATGATTCCCGTTTGGCTTGGGTAATTGATTATCATTCACAAGCTTTTGCTCGTTTACGCAAAGAAGGTTGGTCTAAATATGTAGTTATGACCAAAGAATACAACGAAGATGGTAAGTTTGTGACTTTTATTGGTTATGAAATTCACAGCATGGTTTATGGCGATCATGTGGCATTGAATTATAGTCTCGACGCACCACTGGTTGAAGCAACATCTGTACCCGACTTAATGGAGAAACTGAAGAATACAAAAGCTTTTGTTACACCGCATCACATGGGTTATCTGGAAGGTTACAGAGGTTATAACTGGCGTTCATTTAATCCATCAATGACACCTTTTGTGGAAATATATTCACGTCATGGATTAGCTGAAGATGACTTGGGCGATTTTCCAAACCTGCATACCATGGGACCGCGTAATTTTGAAGGTACTATGGTTTCGGGGCTGAACAAAGGGTTTAAATTCGGAGTCATTGGTTCAACCGACCAACATGCCGGTTATCCCGGAAGTTACTGTGTTTGGGTTCATTGTAGTGTAGAAATCCAGATTAACCATTATATCAGTTCTATCTAAAATTCTGTTTACATGAGTTTTGAACAAATCA
>CAIYTJ010000681.1 GCA_903929065.1 uncultured Bacteroidales bacterium
CACCTGTATAACCCGCACCTTTTAATCTTTTAAGCTCTTTCAAATCAGGGTAAGCTCCCAATACAAATTCAATGTTATTGCCGGAGTCGCTCATGGCTGATTGAGTAGAATTTACTGGATTTTTCCCGGATAAACTTATAAAAACATCAGGTTTAAAAGAGAAAAGGTAGACTGAAACAAGAAATAACAGAGTTACCAATGAAAAAATGGTATATCTGATAAAGGCGGGTTTATGCGAAGTAAATAACCTTTTAAGAAGTGCAGCCAATAATAAGGAAACAACAACTAAGGCTAGAATGACGAATCGCTGAACCAGTTTTTCGTTATATTCAGTCCATGAATTTTTAAGCGCTGCTTCAATAACCCATTTTGAAGGACCTGCCAACAACGTGTAAAATCCAAGCGGAAAGAAAACCGTTCCAAAAAAATAGAGCAGCAATAACCACTTGTAAACCGGACTTTCGGTAAATTTTTTCTTCATAATATAATTCTGTTAGAAATTATTAGTTTTAAAATATTAAGCGACACCCGTGTTTCTTTCATTCAAATATTTTTTTACCGGATCAACATATTTTCTATCTACTTCAGAAATATGCATCAAAAACCATTTCCGCATAAAAGTTGTCATTTGTTCCAGCAAAGCTGCATTGTTGTAACTATACGCAATTTTAAAGTCCTCAATCTTCGCAATAAAAACCTGATGTTGTACAACATGTAATTCATAGTCAGGTGCATTAGCTTTACGCATCAATGCCTCTTCAGTTGCAAAATGATTGTTAGTATATTTTTCTAATTCTTTAATGACTTCAAGTATTTGCTCATGAGAATCATCGGTTTGATTCAGGTCCTGCAACTTATCAAAAAGCGCAAAGAATTTTACGTGTTGATTGTCAATCATTGGAATGTCTAGCATATAGGTCTTATTCCAAGCATGATGAACTTGCGGAATATTTTCACTATTTTCCATATTCTAACTGTTTAATTTTGTTATTCAATCTTTTTATCTTTATTATTAAAGCCGGTTCGGGTCATTTCACCCCAATTTTTTTTGTTTTTTCTGAAATAGAAATCTAAATGGCCATTTAATGAAAAGATCATATTTAATGGCTGATAGATAAACATTTCCAGCATAATCATTAATACAGATTGTGCTAAATACTTGACACCTTTATATTTGTGGTATGTATATGCTTCAAAAAACACGGCAAACATGGAATACATCATGGAAAATGTCAGTACAAAAACCAACAAAGTCAGAAAAACATGCATATTCACTAAATCGAAATACAAAAGTATTATGAAATAAACAAGTCCGATTGCTTCAATGATGGGTGCCAGCCATTCAAAAAATACCCAGCTTGGAAAACTAAGCATGCCAATCAAACCGTATTTGGGGTTTAAGAACATTCTCTTGTGTTTCAGAATTGTGTCAATGGCACCACGTGTCCAGCGATTACGTTGGCGTTGAAGAATAGTAAACGATTCAGGAACTTCCGTCCAGCAAAGCGGATCAGGAATAAATGCAACACGGTATTTGCGTTTTTCCACTTCGTGCATATATCTGCGAAGTTTTACTACCAATTCCAAATCCTCTCCTACTGAGTTCCGGTCGTATCCACCTACATTGACAACTCTCTTACGGTCGAAAAGTCCAAATGCACCTGATATGATCAACAATCCGTTTAATTTACTCCAGGCCATACGTCCCAACGTAAAAGCACGAAAGTATTCAATTACTTCAAATTTCGCCCAAAAGTTTTTTGGATAACTTACTTTGGTAATTTTTCCATCGGTTATTTCACAGGAATTTGCAATACGAATAACACCTCCTGAAGCAATTACAACATGCTTATTGTCATCCAAAAATGGCTTTACCATCTTCAGTAAGGCATCCGGTTCAATAATACAATCCACATCTATAGCTAAAAACAATTCATTTTGTGAAACATTGATTCCGGCATTTAAAGCATCGGCTTTTCCACCATTTTCTTTGTCAATCACCACCAAATGATTGTATGCCGATTTCCGGGATTGATATATTGCCTTAATTGGTTCACTAATAAGATTTGCCTCATAGGCTCTGTTTACTTTAACCAAATCAAAATACTCAATCAACTTTTGCAGACTGTTATCTTTGCTTCCATCATTCACAACTATTATTTCATAGTTTGGGTACTGAATACACAGCAAACATTTAACATTTTCAATGATGGTTTTTTCTTCATTAAAAGCCGGTGCAATTATGGAAACTGTAGGAAGTTTTTCGAATGAAAGCATCGATTTATAATCTACAAACTTATTTGTATTCGAATAGGTGCGTAATTCAAACACAGACATTATCGCATTAAACAAATAGAGCGAAAAAAGCAGACAGGCATAAATGAAAAATATATTGTTTAAAATATCGAGCCAGTGTAAAGTGTTCATTTTGATTGAAATTTAAATGTTTATATCCAAAACCTGGTAATAAGATTCTCTGATTACTTCATTCTCCGAGAGTTTGTATTTGGCAATAACGCTCAAATCCAAATCGAGCAACAATCCGATTGCTTCTATTTTTTGAGAGAAAGGTTGATTTTCAACAACCCAGTCTAAAAAATGGACAGCACTCTCTTTATCCGGAATGGAAGCTATTCTGGAAATGAAATTGAGTTGACTTTTGTGTGTTGCAATCTTGAAACTATTGATCATAAAGTTGTAATCCGTCTCATTATTAGAAAAATAACTAAATGATAAACAGGCTTCTTCATTGACCAGATTATTGGAACTTCCGATTTTATTTTTTATTTCTTTTTTAAATTCACTTCTGTTATTCAAACGAGCCAACATGATTCCAAGTGCTGAAATTTCAGGTATTTCCGAGTTTATCAATGTTTGATAATCGATATTTACGATCTTTAATTCCTGAACGGTTTTAATTATAATATTTATATCCCAGGTTGTAAGTTTCATATTCAAATCTACCAGAAACAAAAGATTATCATATATTTTCAACCTGAGTAAGGTTATTATTGCTTCGGAGTGTAAAACCTCATTATTCCTTTTAGTTAGTTTCAAAATGTGTTTTTCATAACCTTCCAGTTCGAAATCGCCAATAACCTTTAATGCAAATAATTTGTCATTAAAAAAAGGAGAATAAAGGTAAGCTCGAATAAAAGAACTGATTTTGAGTTCTTTCATCATATAGTCGGTTTTTAGTCTGACAAGGCCGGTTGTTTGAGAATGAACTTTACGTAAGGTATTAATAAACAGTATTTTTAAACGATTATTTCGGAGCTGTTTTTCCATTTCCTTAATCTGACTGATCCTTTGTTTATCAGTAAATTCTTCTACCGGATAAATAAACGAAAATATCTTTCTCAGAAAAATCTCAACATATAGTTCGTCATTTTTTTCTTCCCTGTTTTTATTCGTATTGTAATAAACAGTCATTATTAGTATCAATACAAATGCTATGATAAAGATAAAAGTAAAATAATCCACTATATATAGCCAATTGGGTGTATTTTCAGTATTACTGTACAATGGGTTAAAAAATGTAGTATTTCCAACAATTACTTGGGGAACACGATAAAAATAGCTTCCAAATGCTATCCCTGCAATCAACATCAAAAAGAAGAGTCTGATTGACAGATATTTAATATATTTTAAAAGTGTCTTCATTTTAATCTTATTTTGTAACCCAATTCTACGGTAAATCTGTTTCGAAAATTATGTAAACTATATTCTTCATCCGAATAGCCTAATCCAATATGAAAATCGGAAGTGCGATTGAGCATGAAATTCTTTTCAATTTTCACTTTGTAAGCACTTAATTGATTAAATTCTGCAGAATTGGTTACAGCATTTGAATAAAACTGATCGGGAGAATTCCCTACACCTACTTCAATTCCCCAATAATCAAGTTCTGTTTTTTCAAATAGCCGGTAATTTGCCAGTAATGAAAATGATTGAGAATTAATCGGAGTTTTGAATGCATAAACATAGAAAGGACGTAAAGAGAACCAACTATTACTTCCCACATATTTTTCAATATGACCGGTTGCAATTAGTACATTTGACGTGGGATAATTCAAATATCGCCCCCCAATGGAAGCTTCCATTTTAGCAGGTAATGCAGCATAGTATTCCAGTCCGGCACGGTGTGTTGGGAAAAGTACCGAATTAAACGCATAACCATAATTGAAATAAACATATTGTTTGTTTTGCAGTTTTAGATAAAAATCACTTTCAAGCTGTACGCCGCCTATTCCAAACCGGTTTGCATAATTTGCCCGAAACCCAAGATTGTTTGCGCCAACGGGAAATGAGTAACCTAAAGAAGCCAGATGCTGTGCAATTGTAGGAGGCCCAGCACTAAACATATCCAGTGTATAATAGGCTGAAACCATATGTGTATTTCTTTTAATTAATAAACTCGAATATAAGTTGTTAATCATTTTTGAATCCAGAAATTTCTTGTTTTCAGGTTTTTCAATGAGAATAACACCCTGATCATACA
>CAIYTJ010000682.1 GCA_903929065.1 uncultured Bacteroidales bacterium
CTGTACTGTAGTAGGTGGATGAAAGATAAAAAACTGAATTACGAACATTTGCACCCCCATTAAGAACGATTTGCTTTCCGGAAGTATTATCCACATATGTAACTGAATTCACATCGGAATAACTCAATGAATTAGTTTGAATTGATGGATTTGCAGCGGTACTCGTTGCTCCAACATTCCAACTTAATACGGGTGATGTTAAGTTAGCCTCAAGATGTGTCCCATCGGAATTAATTGCTCCTGTAGCAAAAAAAGTGTTCCAGTCATACGGTAATGCAGCATTCCCCACGACTGTTATTAAACACAAAGTAAAAATAAAAAGTATTTTTTTCATAAATGTTGGTGTATAGGTCAAAAAGTAGGCTGTTTTTTAGACGTTTTGTTCAAGAGGTCAAAAAGTAGGCTGTATTTTTCGGCGTTTTTGCTGTTTTATTATTTTGTTTATACTTTTGTGTTGTCAAACTAAACGGAAGCTGGCTCTGCTGGAGAGCAACCAACCAGGGATATATTTGACGGTCGATGAAAGTCAATTTAATTAAGACTGTTTGTATTTTACAGACAGTCTTTCTTTTTGATATTCATTGACCTATTATGCCTTGAAAAACTCATTTATAAACCGCATGCGGTTTTCTTTTGAAAGTCCGTTGTGATTACGTAATTTATTCTTTAAAGCAGTGAATGACCCCTCTAATGAATTATTTGTATTTGGGATGCCAAACTCTGGATAATCAAACCAAACAAATAGGAAAGGCAGATTTCTTTTAATACTCAAATAGGCACTTCGAAGTCTACCATGGGTATATTTACTCTTTCCTGTTATTGGGTTTAATGTTCTTTCTTTTAAAAACTTATTCCATTTTACAATCCAGTTATCAAATTCTTCAACAAAGCTCTCTTTGTCGGTTCGTGTCAGTAGTTTTGTAATTGCCTTGAGCTCTTTTCCAGCTTCTAACTTTGGACAAATGGTGATATATCTTCGAATAATGGCCACCTGATGAAATTGACACATTTGAATTCTGTAAGCAGAGAACAGCTGGAACATGCCCTTCAAACCATCGCAAACTATTCCATCAATGCAATACCCCAGTGATTCCAAATAATCAACACCTTCTTTGTAGTCTGCCAAACGTTCATGCTTTACATATTTTTTCCATAACAGAGCCTTGGTATGAGCATCCATTATCACCAATAAACCCCAATTCCGACCCCAATACGTGGTATCCATTAAAAGTACCACATGACAAGGAATATGGCATCTTATATGTTCCTTTTCCGGAAACTTCAATTTGCGTTTTATAGTACTTTGGCTTACTCCAAATGACTTTGCCAAGTCACTATAAGTTTGTTTGCCGTTCACATAAAGTTCCAATAATCCATCGTATGTTTCACGTTCCCCACCTTTGAAATGTTTTCCACAAACATAGCATTTGAATTGTTGAACACCTTTTCTAACTCCATTTTTTTTTACTATTGGAGATCCACAATAAAAGCACTTTTTTTAATCATAACCTTGAATTTGCTGCAAAGCTAATAAGAATAGGCATTACAGAAGTTTTCAGCCTACTTTTTGACCTATAAGCCGAATATGGTTATATTAAGATGTTATTGCATTCTGAATATCAACAATATAGTAGTGTGACGCCTACAAAAAACAAATCATGAGAACCGACGTTTTTACACGTCCAGATTCGCATGACAATTAAAGAATCAAACTAAAAACAGCTTTCTTATTTCGTTTTTGGTGATATTTTATAAACCTTTTTCAGTACTTTTTCGGCATAGCGTTCACCCAATATCTTAATACTGGCAGCATCAAAATGCGGATCTTTCTCGTCAATCAATGGAGTTAATCCTATTGAACTAACCCAATCGGATTCAGTAATAAATGTTGAGATGGTTTGTATCATGGCATTAAACCCTTCAGTACCACCCGACCATTGATTAATTTCGCCGGCAACAAAAAACAGATGAGGCAGGGCTAAATCGGTTCGTAAGTCGTTTACCAGTTTGGTCAATTTTAGTTTGTACCCTTCCAGGTCTCTCATGTTACTTTCGCCCTGATGCCAGATAATGCCTTTTATTTCGCCAAATTTCTTTATCTCCAATGCTCTGCGCAATGCTTCATCGTAGTATTTATCGGGACTTCCTTTCAGCCAAGATTCGATGGACGAACCGCCACGGGCATTCTGCATTAAGCCAATCTTATGTCCGGTGCGGTCTCTAATCATTTTCACAAAAGAACAACTTGGGCTCATTTGCTGCATGGCGAGTGCTTTGCGAATAGAAGAATATTTGTTTAATGGATTCGAGGCAATTTCCAAGTTTCCGCCCGGAGTAAGCAAGTACACATTTTGGATAGCTGACGTATCGGCTGGAGTCATTTTTCCTCTCCC
>CAIYTJ010000683.1 GCA_903929065.1 uncultured Bacteroidales bacterium
ACATAACAATTAACCTATTTCGAACCAATGGTTTTGAGTCTATTAAGTATGGTACACAATTTTACGCTAATAATTTCAAAGAACTCAGATGTTTAATAACATCTAAAACAAATATTTACAAGAAAACTTAACAGCCCTGCCCTCCTGGCGGATATAAACTTTAGTTCATTAAGATTTTTCGTTTCACAAAGTTATATATTTTTTTTTGAATCAGCTATTAAGTTTAAACAAAAAAGCGGAAGCCGGACTAATTGTGCGAACAATTACTGAACCGAATCCGCCTGATTGCAGCGTATTGTAAATTGACAAAAGAGTAATATTGCATGTTTTTAGTGTTTTGTCATTTGACAAAAGACTAATATTGGATGTTTTTTCGGTTTTGTCATCTGACAAAAGACTAATATTGCATGTTTTTTGGGTTTTGTCATTTGACATAAGGGTAATATTGCATGTTTTTAGTGTTTTGTCATTTGACAAAAGAGTAATATTGGATGTTTTTAGTGTTTTGTCATTTGACAAAAGAGTAATATTGCATGTTTTTCGGGTTTTGTCATTTTGTTGTGGCAGGTTAATTAAAAAAGCCCCGCAAGTGCTATTTGTACACTCCGTCATGCCGGATATATTCTTCTAATTATTCGAAATTTGTGCATTGTTGTTGGGTTCCCCCGATATTCGGGACAAGTTATGTTTATCCCAACTGTTTGTATGCTTCGGATTTTCAATCCGAAAGGTCAGAGTTGGTTTAAACCCGTTCGCCGCAACATAAAGTTTATTCTCCCGATGTTTCGCAAATACGGTCTAATCATGCATATAAAATTTTCAGAGGGCTGAAGTTAAATCTTAATATTTCTCAATTTGTCGGCTGTTTGGCAGATAAACACACAAAATACTTCAAAATCAAGGCAATTAAAGATTTTTTTGTAACGCTATGGTTTTTCAATGATAAATAAGTTGTAAATTTGCCGTTCGGTTTACCGCTTGGCTTGCCGGTAATCCGAATAAACTTCTGCGAACGAAATCCCGGAATAAATTTTATAATAACTTCAAATGAAAAAAATAATTTTCTCCTTATTACTGCTTTTAAGCATTGCTCCGCTGAAAATGTGGGCACAAAAAAACATTATTGACGAAGTAATCTGGGTGATTGGCGATGAATCCATTCTGAAATCGGAAGTTGAAGAACAAAAACTGCGCGCACAATATGACAATACACCCATTCAGGGCGATCCTTATTGCGTGATTCCGGAGCAAATTGCCATTCAAAAGCTGTTTCTGCACCAGGCTGCACTGGACAGCGTGGTGGTCAGCGAATCGTCGGTTATGAATCAGGTGGAAAGCAGGGTGAATTATTTTATTGCTCAAATTGGTACCAAAGAAAAAATGGAAGAATATTTCCATAAATCTACCAACGATTTGCGGGAAGAATTGCGCGACATGATCCGCAACCAGCAAATAATCAATCAGATGCAACAAAAGTTAGTCGCCGATATTAAATCAACTCCTGCCGATGTACGCAGATATTTTAAAGAATTGCCAACCGACAGCGTTCCAACCGTTCCGGCAGAAGTGGAGTTGCAATTAATCAGTTTTGAACCGCCGGTTCCGATCGAAGAAATAAACCGAATCAAAGAAAAACTGCGTGACTATACCGAGCGTGTAAACAGTGGAGCAACTGACTTTTCGGTATTGGCACGCCTTTATTCCGAAGATACGGAAAGTGCCAAACGTGGTGGTGAACTTGGTTTTATGGGCCGCGGACAACTTGTACCGGAATTTTCGCAGGTAGCTTTTAATCTGACTGATCCGAAGAAAGTTTCACGAATTGTACAAACCGAATTTGGTTTCCACATTATTCAGCTTATCGAAAAACGCGGCGACCGTATTAATTGCCGTCATATTTTATTAAAACCTCAGGTTTCGCTTGCCGAAAAAGAAAAAGGAATTCATAACCTGGATTCTATCTCAAACCTGATTCGTCAATCTAAAATAACATTCGAACAGGCAGTTCTGGCTTACTCGCAGGACAAAAACACGGCCATGAATGCCGGTTTGATGTTGAATGACAAAAACAACACCTCGAAATTCGAATACCAGGATTTGCCTCCGGAAATTGCCAAAGTGGTTTATAGTATGAATGTGGGCGAAATCTCGAAGCCATTCAGCATGATTAATAAATCGACCAACAAAGAGGTTGTGGCTGTGGTTAAACTCAAATCGAAAATTGAAAATCATGCTGCTAACCTGACTGACGATTACCAAATGTTGAAAACATTCTTCGAAGCCAGAAAAAAACAGGAATTCCTGAATACCTGGATTATCAAGAAACAAAAGGAAACGTATATCAGCATTGACCCGGCCTGGCAAAATTGCACATTCCAGTATCCGGGATGGATTAAAAAATAACGGTTTAATAAATCATTTCATTGGGCTCTTTTTTAAATAAACACACATTCAATCACAGGCACATCGTCATTTTCGGTGTGCTGTGTTTGTTTATTGTCCTTGTTCAAGCGCAAATCCGCCCGAAACAATTGCGTAGTGAAGTGCTTCAAAGCATGAATCCTGCTAAACCGACCAAAAAAGCGGTAAAGAAATCTTCCTACAAAGGTATTTTACCGGCACCTTCACAAAATCAGTTTGTTACTCCACCCAGTCCGCTTCAGAATAAAGGCGTAACACTGGTTTATCTGGAAAATTGTGATGCGTTGTCGTTCGATAAAATTAAAAATCCTGGCACACAGGTGTTGAAAGGCAATGTTCGATTCCGGCACGATAATGCACGTCTGTATTGCGACAGCGCTTATTTCTTCGAAAAAGCCAATTCGCTGAATGCGTATGGCCATGTCAGGATTGTGCAGGGCGATACCATTTTTATTTTCGGAGATATTATGTATTACGATGGGAATACAAAACTTGCCCGGTTACGTCACCGTGTTCGAATGGAAAACCGAAAAACAACGCTCATTACCGATAGTTTAAATTACGACCGAATCACCAATCTGGCGTATTATTACACCGGCGGAAAAATCACCGACCAAGTTAATGATTTGACTTCACTATGGGGACAATATTCTACCCGAACGAATGAATCACTGTTCAAAATAAAGGTTCATTTAAACAACAAAGATTTTATTATGGATGCCGATTCCCTGCGGTATAATACCAAATCGCATATTGCCAATTTTATCAGCCCAACCCATATTTTATACAACAAAGAAACGGATATTTACAGCGATAAAGGCTGGTACAACACGGAAACCGAAAAATCCATGCTGCTGAACCGTTCGAGAGTGAAACACAAAGACGGAAAAACGCTGGTTGGCGACACCATTTTCTATGATAAAAAACTGAAATACGGCGAAGGTTTTATGAATGTGGTGATGACTGATACGGTTCAGAAATCGACGCTTTACGGAAATTATTGCTACTACAGCGAAAGTTCTAAAAATGGTCTGGCTACAGATTCGGCTTTGCTGGTGGACTGGTCGTCAAAAGACACCATGTTCGTTCACGCCGATACATTGCTTACGTCCAAAGATTCAATTTATAATGTGGCCCGCGGTTATTACCACGTTCGTTTTTACCGGAATGATGTTCAGGGTCTTTGTGATTCGCTGGCTTACTCGGCCCGTGATTCAATCATGAATATGCACGGTACGCCGGTTTTATGGGCAGATAACAACCAACTTTCGGGCGATTTCATTCAGGCTTACACCAAGAACAAAAAAGTCAACAAAATTCATATTCAGCATGTTGCAGTAGCCATTCAACACGAAGATTCTATTTATTTTAATCAACTTTCGGGCAAAGAAATAATAGCTTATGTCGACAGCGGTCAGCTGCGAAAAGTCAATGTAAACGGTAATGCTGAAACCATTTATTTCCCCAGAGACGATAAAGATTCAACGTTAATCGGTTTAAACAAGACGCAAAGCAGTTTTGTGGTCATGTATTTTAAAGATAAGAAAGTCCAACGGGTTATTTTAACTGCCGCTACTAATGGCACCATGTATCCGATTGATAAGTTGACTGAAAGTAATCTTAAGCTGAAAACTTTCTTTTGGATTGAAGAAGATCGTCCGAAAGGGAAACTGGATTTGTTTTCTGTTTTCCCGAAAATCATCAGGCCTAAAGCCAGCGGTATCGACGTTTTAAATTCAAATACTGATTCCGGTTCTTCAGTCACAAATCCTGACACACAACCGGTAAGTAATCCGGTAAATTCTGCACCAAAACAGAACAATCAACAACAACGTAAAGGTTCTACTCTACAATAATATCTTTATTTGATTTCTGTTTAGCTTTCATACTGAACAATTTTGTTTCAGGATGATTATACTTATTGGGTATATTCGCTTAATTTATAATCTTTTATTTGTAGCAGAAGTATGAAAACTTTAATCTGGATAGGATTTTGCCAGAGTTTGTTTGCTGCCATTCTGATGTTTACCAAACGTGAAAGCTCGCTTTCCGATAAAATCTTATCGGGATGGCTGTTGCTTTTATCCGCCGATTTTATGAGTTGCGGTATAAATTACGAATTCTTTGAAAAGCCTTTGCTTTCCAGTTCATTCCTGCTCTTTAATCCTGCATTATACTTATATATCAGTTCGTTGACCCGCTCGAACTTCATGCTTAAATGGTTACATATCCTGCATTTGGCTCCGTTTATCATTTTCGAAATCTATGCGTATGGAATTCAGCAATCCTTTTCGCTGGATACTTTTTTCATAAAGGACGAACATTATTTTTTCCGTATGGCTTTCGGAGCGGCAACCATCATTTCATGGCTGGTTTATAATCCGTTGAGCCTGGTATTGGTTCATAAACACCGGATGCGGTTGCGCAATGAATTATCCAATATCGAACGCAATGAAAACCTCGGTTGGGTACTCGCTGTGGCTATATTCTATGTGGTTTATTGCATTCTAGCATTCCTGATTACAGTCGTTGCTTTTTATTGGAATTTGAACCCGCAAACGCCACATATTTATAATTATATCACGCTCTTGATTTTGATATATGTAATGAGTTTTTACGGGCTCAGACAGAAAGTTCTACCCAAATTACTGCTGGTGGATGAACCGTTAATTCCTTATAAAAACTCAACATTGAATGAAAAAACCAAAGAAATCATCAAGCAGAAAATTATCTTTTACTTTGAAAAGGAAAAAGCGTTCCTTAATCCTGATTTGAATATGGATTTGCTGTCAGATTCGTTGAAAATTCCTAAATACCAACTCACCGAAGTACTCAATTCGGAAATTGGCAAAAGCTTTTTCCAGTTTGTGAATTTCTACCGGGTGGAAGCTGTAAAACAGATGTTAGCTGACCCAAACAACAAATATTCCATCGAAGCAATCGGCTATGAATGCGGATTTTCCAGCAAATCATCCTTCTATACGGTTTTCAAAAACATGACCGGCGAAACTCCCGTTTCATTTCGGAAATCAATTCCATCATAAAAAACTTGCTATTCTCCAATGCTCATAGTTTGATTTTAGAAAGTTGAACCGGAATTTGTTGTCCGAGTTTCGAAAAACGGACTCTATTTCCAGTATTTGTTTCTAAACTTGTGAACTAAATCATTTTTTATTTCACAAGTATGAACTCAATTACAAATATCTTATTAACGGGTGCTTCCGGAACTGTTGGAAGCGAAGTTTTACAGCAACTGGCATTCTCTGAAAACATCCATCTGACTGTTTTTGATCAGAAAACGACTAAGTCAAAGCGAATCTTTGCACCCTATAAAAATCATATCAAGGTGATTTATGGTGACTTAACTAATGAAAATGACATTGCCACAATTCCCGATAAATTGGATGTGGTCATTCATTTGGCCGCGATCATACCGCCGTTGGCCGATGAAAAACCGGAGCTTGCACACAAAGTAAATGTAATCGGAACTAAAACGCTGTTAAATCGGTTGGAAACGACTTCGCCCAACGTGTTTTTTATGTACAGTTCATCTATCTCCGTTTATGGCGACAGAATTTTGAATCCTTTTATAAAAGTAACCGACATTATTCAGCCAAGTCAGGGCGACGTTTACGCTCAAACCAAAATTGAAGCTGAGAATCTCATAAAAAGTTCCAATATCAACTGGACAATTTTCAGACTGGCTGCCATCATGAAAAACCATAAAGTCTCACGGTTAATGTTTCATATGCCGCTTTCGACAACTTTCGAAATATGTACACCTACGGATACGTCAAGAGCATTTACAAATGGAATTTATAAAAAAGAAAAGCTGATTGGACAGGTTTTCAACCTCGGTGGCGGTGAAAAATGCTGTACTACTTACGAGAAGTTTCTGGAGAAATCATTCAGTATTTTTGGTCTGGGAGCACTCAATTTTCCTGATTTAGCTTTTGCCCATCAAAATTTTCATTGCGGATATTATGAAGATGGGAACAAACTTGAAGATATTGTCAGGTTCAGAAGCGATACGCTCGAAACTTATTACCAACAAACCCAAAAGTCTATATCATTAACTACCAGAATTTTATGCTTTACATTTCGTGGTTTTATAAAAAAGTTCTTATTAAAACAATCTGAACCTTATAAATCGGTCCGTAAAAACAATAAATCGTTGATGGTTCAGTTTTTCGGAAAAACAGATTTCTCATTAGCAGGAATTTCTGTAAATAATAAAGTTGAATCGGCAATTTAAATATTTAAAAATGAAACTGTTATTAGCAAGTTTTTTCAGTCTGATAATGAATCTGGCAGTAGCTCAAACGCTCGATATTCATATCAAGAACATTCGCAGCCCCAAAGGCCAGCTTTGTATTGCTGTTTTTGCAAATCAGGATGGATTTAATGCTGAGAAAACTCTATATGATTTAAAATGCACCAAGAATGAAGTAGTAAATGGTGAACTTCATCTTAAACTTCCATTCAAACCGGGGAAGTTCGGTGTTTCAGTACTCGACGACGAAGACAAGACCGGAAAAATGGAATATGGCTTTCTCGGAATTCCAAAGAAAGGGTTCGGATTCTCCAATTTTTTCCTGAAAGGTTTATGCAAACCCGTTTTCGATGATTTCAGTTTTAGCTTGGAGCAGAATG
>CAIYTJ010000684.1 GCA_903929065.1 uncultured Bacteroidales bacterium
CACTTTCCCATTCATTGATTTGCTGATAATGAAAATGACTTTGCGGTTTTCCGACAAATTGCGACAAAAACTCAGCAGCTTTCTGAATACAGCGGCCATCGGCAGATTTTACATTATATAAATCAATGCCCAATGTTTTTGCCATAAAACACATATCCAATATATGGGTTAAATTGAAAGTTGAATAGCCCAATGCAGTAGTGCGAGCCAATTCCAGCGGTTGTTTCCCATCCGGTTCAATCTGTGTAAAAAGCCGGCGAGATGGAAAATCATGAATGTATTTTTTGGCCACATCTTCTTTTCCTACAAAAAGCGCATACCGGGTTGCCTGAACATCAAAAGCTGTTCCGTGATTATTTTTTGCCGTGTATTCTTCATTGCCGATTTCATTCGTCATCATCCAGTTCAGGTAATCTGTAAACCAGTTTTTCAACCCATCAGCAACTGCCGGAGTGAATGATTTCGAGTTTTTAAGCAATTCCACACCGTCGAGCATTTCTACAAATGAATAGGTGTCGATAATGCCTTCACCACGACCTTTTCCGTTATTTCGACCGGAAATGGTTTGTCCGAAATTCATATTCGGATTCATTTTGGTGGAAGGGTTCAGAAACCACAATTTCAGATTCTGTACGGCCTTTGCAGCATATTTTTCGTCGGAAGTGAGGTAATAAGCCAGCGACAAAGTTGTTATGCTTTTAGCCATGCTTCCCAAAATACCACGGTCGAACTTATCAATTTCACGATTCACCACGCCATCTTTACGGATGTAGGGTCCACTTGGATTTTTGGGATCGGGCCACCAATAACGACCGGCACTAATATAATCGTGTTTATCACCGCTTGGAGGAATCGTTTCTTTGTCCATTACTGTCAACAAATTTGCAGATAATGCTCTGTCGGCTTCTTTGAAAATCTTATCAGTTGCATCCGAAAATGATTTTTTTTCCTTCTTCAGAATTTCCTCATTCCAAATTCTGGTTTGACTTTGAACATTGAATGCAATAAACAGAACCGCTGAAACACATACCTTAAAAACACTTTTTTTCATAAAAACTAAGTAAGAACAGATTATTTCTTCTTTAAATGATTGATGTTAAGCTATAAATTGATTAATATTTTGTCGTTCTGATTCCTGCTGTGATCATTGGAAAGTCGTCGGTACGGAATGGTGATGCAGGTAAACCGGTACTGTTGGTAAGGTTTGTTTCAGGCCAGTTTTCCCAACCATAACGAACTGCAACAGGCGATGTAACACCTTCAGCATAAACAATAACCTGAGTATTCTTAATTTCAGCCTTTGCCGGTACGAAGTTTTTGTCTGTACCACAAATGGAGAATCCTTTCAGTTCACCTTCAGCTTTCAAACCGCCATACAAAAAATCAAATGACAAAATTGCCTGATTGGCTTTAAAATCAACCTTTTTATATACAGGACCAGAATAAGGTATATCAAAACCATAAACTGTGTTGAATGCAATTGCTGCCAACCGATTTCCTACCGGTTCTTTGTGAGTAGGGTGAATGTTCGTTTTATTGCCTAAGTCAATTGCCACAGCCATTCCGGTATTTTTTAGTTTTTGCCATGTCAGCAATTGCGCTTCGCGAAGTTCAGGCCATGTTGGTCTGTTTCTTGAATCGGCATTAGCATAACCTGGAAGCTGAACAAACAAAAACGGCATATCCGGATTTTTAAAATACGAACGCCATTCCTGAATCATTGCCGGAAACAACGTGCGATATTGTTCGGCACGCGGTGAATTATGTTCGCCCTGGTACCATAAAGCACCTTTCACCGAATATGGAATTACACGTTGCAACATAGTACTATACAAACCATAAGGACGATTGTAATTTTGCTCACCCATAGGTTCTTTTGGATTTTTGGCATTCTTATTTCCAGCTTTAACGGAATCCTGATACGATTTCAGGTCTTTTTCGTAGTCTGAAACTAATTCAAGATATTTTGTTTTCCCTAATTTTGAGAAATAATTTTCGTAATTTTCAACAATCGGAGCTAATTCCGGATTTTTCAACAGTGATTCCCGGGTCATCCAGGTTTCTGCTCCTGAACCACCTTTATAACAACATATTAGTCCAACAGGAACGTTCAGCTTTGCCTGTAAATTTTTGGCGAAATAGTAGGCCACAGCTGAAATTTTCTCCACATTTTCAGTAGTTGCCGTACGCCAATTCATGTCACCACGGTTTTTATCACCTTCGTAAGCTTTATATGGAACCATCACAAAACGAATATTTTTGTTGACAGCACGGGCAATTTCATCTTTCCCATTATCCGAATTGACAAGCATAAAGGCCATGTTGGATTGTCCACCAGCCAGCCATACTTCACCAACATAAATTTCGTTCAATTTGATGGTGTCTTTAGCCGAAATTACGTTCATTGCATACGGACCACCTTCTTTTAAAGCCGACAATTCAACACTCCATGTTCCACTTTTATCACTTTTGGATTGATATTGTTTTCCCTGAATACTAACCGTCACATTTGCTGCAGCAGATGAAGTTCCCCAAACGTTTACTTTCGAATTCCGTTGCAAAACTGCGCCTTCGTTGAAAATTTCTGCAAGTTTAAGATTTTGTGCATTTAAACCGATGAATAGCAGCCACACAAAACAAGATGAAATTAATGTTGTTTTTTTCATTTCAGAAATATTATTTGATAATTACTTTAAAATTAGATTCTGCTTGTGGAGTTTTAATTTTCACAATAAATAATCCGGACTGATTGATACTGAATGATTTTTCTTTAGTCTGTAAAATAATTCTTCCAATACAATCATACAGGGAAGTTGATGTTGATTCAAGCGATTCAATATTAATCGAATTTCCGGTTTGTTTAAATTTAATGGAAGAATTATCTGTTTGAATTTGAGTTCCGGTTTGTAAATTTATTACTTCTGAAAGAAAAGCAATTACTTCAGTTTCCATTTGGGTATTATAAGCATCGGGGAATCCACCATGAACGCCACCGGGCACAGTCAGAAATTTATTTTTCACTCCGAATGACTGAAGCTTAGCCTGTAATTCAACTGACTGGCTGTATGGAATTGTTGGGTCAGCATCTCCGTGAATAATGTACGTTGGTGGAGTTTGAGCATTTACCATTTCGAAAGGTGAAAGTGATTTTATAAAAACTGTATCGTTGGCATGTGGTCCAAGCCATGCCACCATTCCGGGGTAAACAGGTGCAAATGTCATCAAATTGGCAGCTCCATATTTGTCAATTACAGCCATCACTTTAATTGTACCCGGATATTGCGGACAATCATTGTCGTAGATTCGGTTGTTTTGCAGGTAACCACCGGTGAGAGCTAAATGTCCGCCTGCCGACCCACCCTGAAAAATGATTTTATTCCGGTCGATATGCAGTTCGTCAGCATGATTCAGTAAGTATTGCATAGCTCCACGCACATCTTCAACGGCAGCAGGAGCAAGGGTTTCATTGCGCATTCGGTATTCCACATTAGCCACCGCCCAGCCCTGATTAAAATACATATTGAAACCGCCCTGTTCTTCCTTAAAACCGCCTACCCAGCCACCACCATGCATATTGATAACTACCGGAACCGGTTTGACGGCATCGCTCGGGTAATAAATATCCATGCGGCAATTGGTGCTGTTTACATTTTTATAAACTACGTCAATTAATCCGTTGAAATTAGCAGGATAAGCCACCGAGTGAATCGTCTGGAAATTTAATGTTATAGTCTTTGAAAGATTTGAGGCATTTCCAGCTTCACTAAAAGTTCCGGCTGAAATACTCAACGTGTAATTTTTATTGGCTGAACTGTTGGTTGTAAGAGTTACCGGCATTGTGACTGTTGCTCCCGAAAACTTGCAACTATCCAGCGGAAGTGAAACTCCATTCAGTAAAATTGTACCACTTCCTTTTTGAACATTCTTATTAAAGGTAAGTGAAATAGTCTTCTTCAGGTTCGAAAAACAGATTTCACTTTCAGCAGGCGAAGAACTTCTGAGTGTCAGATCAAGGGTTTCCTGAAGTGTGCGTGTGACAATTTTATAGATATAAAGTCCGCTTCCGGTATTGTTGGCAATGCGTAACTTTGTTTCCGAACTTCTTGGCAAAGGAATGACATAAACGCTATCGGGAGTTTTGATGGTGTTATAAGTTCCAATGGTTTGCCACGCATTATTTACCCATTCATCCAACCGGAAACTCATTGCTGTTGTGCCGGTTACAGCATGAATTTCAACTTCACCGACAGTTGTTAGCGTTGGAAATTCAATTGCACCTGATTGTGTATTCCGGTCAACTGCAATTCGGTTTGTATGCGTTTCGCCCGATGGACAAGTCATTGTGCCGGTATACAAAAAGGCTTTCACAAGATTGAATCCATTTATAGTCGACGATGGATAATTGCCTGTTGTATAGGCTGTCGTAGCAACAGTTCCCCATGTTCCATCCCCAAAATTGGTACTGATTTTTGCCACCGAAGTATTGATCGGGGGTGTCACCGAGCCGCTGTATTTTGAAAGTTCAATATCGTCAACCACAAACCAACCCGCATTTACTAGATTTGGATCTGTTGAAACTGTTGCATAAAAGATGACTTTCATATTCGCTGATGCATCTTTGATTGGAACAATTATTTTTGAAAAACCCGGAGTAGCTGTTTTATACGGGAAATCAAAAGCATTATAAGTACTGATTATAGTTGTGTCAGTACCAATAATTTTACCAACATACAACGTCATATAGGTGGCATTTGCATTTTTAGACACATAAAATGAAAGTGTATCCGCTCCTGAGAACTGAGGACTTATCAAATTTTTACCATATCTTCCTGAACCAGCTGGATCGAATTTAGCAGCATTTGCACCTGAAAAAGAAAGCCCTGTGTGGTTTACACTGCTCGTAGCACTACACTGACGAGTCCAACCAGCTGGAGAAGTCGTTGCAAATCCTTCCTGAAACTGGTATTCTGTAGCATTTAGGAAAGAAATAGCAATGAGAGTATATAAAAATGCAAATACAATTTTTTTCATTTTAGAGATATTGTTAGTAAGAATATCAACATAAAATGCTGATATTCTTACTAAATAAGTAGACTTATTTAATTGTTATCTTCTGAATAATATTTTTACCATCTTTATTGGTAAAGTTCACTATATATAATCCACTTGCCAGATTTGTGTTAATGGTGTTTACAGATTTAGCATGAAAAACTAGTGAACCTTGTAAATTGTAGATTTGAATATCACCAGCTTCTGAAACTGAAACAGTTTTCGCTGTAACTTTTAATTTGGCTGAAATTTCATGTTGGTTAAGTCCCGTTCCAAGGTCAGCAGTAGTAGTTGCTGAAGCTGAAGCTGAATCATCAGATGAACTAAAATTTGTAATTGCATCTCCTTTGGCAACAACCTTATATGTGTAAGATGTGCTAGGGAGGAGTCCTATAATGGTTAAACTCTCTGTTCCTTGTCCGCTCGCAAAGTTTGTTCCAACCAGAGTTGTACCTTGATATATTTTTACATAATAACCTAATGCATTATCAACTTTTGTCCATTTTGCAGTAAATGAAGTTGCAAGAATGTCAGATGCTGAACCTACGGTTGGAATAGAAAGTTTAGGAGGTATAATTGCCACATACGGATTTACCTGAACATCCCAAAGGTTTACACTTCCACTTTGATTCGTCATTATTCTGATTGTTTTTGCAGAGTTGTAAGCTAAATTGAATGTAAAAAGCTTAGTTGTTAACTTCGCACATGAAGTAAGTGTGTTTGGAATATCAGTTGCAGTTGTGCCATCCCATGTTTGAAGTTTAAAACCACTATTATCTGTGCCAACATTTGATTTAATATTTATTTGACCAACAGTTGGTAATTGAGGAAGTTGTAAATATGCAGTGGCATCATTGAATGAGATCCGACCAATAGAAGGATTTCCATTACCATCAATTATACCAGCTCCTCCAATACCAGCTGTTGAACTAACAACAATTGCAAGTCCTGTAAACGTTCCATCCGTCGTTCCATCAAAAAGTTTTTTAGTGACATTTAATGGACCAGCTACTTGGTCAGTCCAATCTGAAAAAATCTCTTTAACATATGGCTTTAATGCAATAAATGAAGGTGACAGATCGGAAGTAAAACCTGCTGATGTTGTGACTTTATAAGTGTATAAAAGGCCTTCTGATAATCCAGAAATCAGAGCTACAGAAGATGCCTGACCAGAAATACTGGTTGTACTTAATAAATCGGCGCCCTGATAAACCAACACACTATAACCCGTGGCATTACTTACCGGAGTCCATACCGCATTAAAACTTGTTCCTGTGATAACTGCGGCACCACTTATTGAAGGAATAGCAGAAGTGAAAGTTGTAGAAGTAACCGGATCTGAGTCAGCTAAAGTGGTACCATCTCCTTTTGCAACAACTTTGTAAGTGTATGTTAATCCTGCAGTTAATCCTGAAATGACTGCACTTGTAGTTGCATTGCTAACATTTGTGGTGCTTAGTAATGTAGATCCCTGATAGAGCAGAATATTATAACTCAATGCATTATTTGTGGATGGTAATGACCAATTTGCAGTAAAACTGGTACCAGTGATATTGGTTGCAGAACTAACGGTTGGTGCATTGGCTTGAGTCATACCTGATTTTACAACATCTGACCAATTATTACTAAAACGAATGCCTGCAATTTTACCACCAATTCCTGGACGCTGACGAATAACCAGACCTTTTATTGATTTTAATGCTGCAGTAAATGTTGTGCTGTAATTGCTTAAGGGCGTTGCAGATGTTTCAAGTATTCCTAAACCAGGATTTACATATAATGCATTTGATTCTGTACCTGTAGCTGCAACATTTATCTTAGCTACTACAAAATAGGTTGTGCCAATTGCTAAGTCTTGAGACCATGCTGCTGTTGGAATATCACTCACACCACTAAAACCAATGCCAACATTATAATATCCCGCATTAGCTGAGGCTTTAATAAATATGCGTCCTCGTTGAGCATTTCCAGTGTAATTAGAATCAAATCCAAAAAAATCAACTCCTGAACCTGCAACAGCAGAAAAATTAATCAACATACCTGCATAAAAAGTTCCTACATAATCTGTAGCCAATGTAGTTAAGCTGTAAACTGAAGTTCGAAAAGTTGAACTAGCTACATTTGGGTCAGCCGCAATATTCGGATCTAATAAAATAGCCTTTCCTGCATTGTTATCAATATAAGATGAATAGTTCAATGTGCTTGCTTCAACAACAGGAGAGACGCCTCCACCTTCACCAGCTGTTAATTTTCCACTCCTATTCCACGCATTAGGATTAATTGTTGCTGTTCCCGAGGTATAAATACCATTTTCTAATGCAGGATTAACCCCAATCGCCGTTGGTTTAAAAAACTGCGGATAATCAATTGGTAATGTCTGAGGATAAGTCGCTTTTGCAATTTCAAACAATAAACTAAGCACTAATAATAATGTAATTCTTTTCATAACTTTACTTTTTTGACAATTTATTATTTAGATATAAGTTTAATATAATAAGTTTTA
>CAIYTJ010000685.1 GCA_903929065.1 uncultured Bacteroidales bacterium
CGATTCGGATAAAGGGCTGAAACGTACATTAGGTGCCCCGAGTTTGGTTGCATTAGGTGTTGGTGCTATAATTGGTGCCGGTCTATTTGTTCGAACTGCTTCAGCAGCTTCCGAAGCGGCTGGTCCTGCGGTAACTGTATCATTTATTATTGCTGCCATTGGTTGCGCTTTTGCCGGACTTTGTTATGCCGAGTTTGCATCAATGATTCCTATTGCAGGAAGTGCTTATGCATACAGTTATGTAACAATGGGCGAAATTGTTGCGTGGATTATTGGTTGGGCATTAATTATGGAATATGCTTTAGGTGCCGCAACTGTAAGTATTGCATGGAGCGAATATTTAAATAATTTATTAGGATGGCGAATTCCTTACGAGTGGTGTCACTCACCTTTCGAGTCACTTTATAAAGTTAGTGGCGATGCAGTAAATCAGCTTACCGTTTTAATGCCGCAGTTAACGCAATCAATTAAAAATGGAGTAATAATATTATCAGATGAACAATTTAAAAGTTTGCCTGCTACTGCAATTTCTCTGATACAAATTAGTCATGGTATCATGAACCTGCCAGCATTAGGTATATTATTGATGATAACATTATTATTAATAAAAGGAACCGAAGAAAGCGCCATTGTAAATTCTATCATTGTATTTATTAAAGTTTCTATTGTGTTAATTTTTATAGCAGTAGGTTGGCAGTTTATTAATCCTGCAAATCATACTCCTTATATTATTCCGGATGGTGTTGCCGGACATGAAGCCTGGAACCGACATGGTTGGGGTGGTGTACTTGGAGGTGCGGGTATTGTATTTTTTGCATTCATCGGTTTTGATGCAGTAAGTACTGCAGCACAAGAAGCAAAAAACCCTAAACGCGATATGCCTATTGGTATTTTAGGATCCTTGGTGGTATGTACTATTTTATATATCTTATTTTCTTATGTACTTACTGGTGTAGCCAATTGGAAAGAGTTTGGTACTGCCGGTAAAGAAGCTTCTGTAGCTTATGCTATTAACACTTACATGACTGGTTATGGTTGGTTAGCAAAAGCAGTTACCATTGCAATTTTAGCAGGATTTTCTTCTGTAATTTTAGTAATGTTGATGGGACAAAGTCGTGTATTTTATACTATGAGCAGCGATGGCTTATTGCCCAAAGTATTTTCTGATTTACATCCAAAATTCAGAACCCCTTATAAAGCAAATATGATTTTATTTGTGTTTGTAGGATTGTTTGCAGCTTTTGTTCCGGCAAGCGTTGCAGGCGATTTAACTTCGTTCGGAACTTTGTTTGCATTTATTTTAGTAAGCGGCGGTGTTTGGATTTTGCGAATATCAGATCCAAAAACACCGAGAGCTTTTAAAACACCATTGGTGCCATTGGTTCCTATTTTAGGAATGATTATTTGTACTGCAATGATTGTAGGGTTAGACTCAACTACTCTTAAAGTTGCGTTTTCCTGGATGGCAGTTGGATTGGTTGTTTATTTTATTTATGGACGAAAAAATAGTAAACTAAAAAACCCTTCAGAGATTGTACCCCATGCTTCGGATTTTGAATAAATAATCAAATACAAAAAATTGAAAGCCTCTTTGAAATAAAAGAGGCTTTTTTTGTTGCTACCGTTCAGTTACTTTTGCAGCCGCTTTGTTCGATCATAAATATTAAATCTAAAATTTCAAATCTTAAATAGTTTATGGGAAGGATTTTTGAAGTAAGAAAA
>CAIYTJ010000686.1 GCA_903929065.1 uncultured Bacteroidales bacterium
GGCAGGTTTAAATTAGTACAGTAATATTGCACCCCAATTCAAAATGCCCAGATGGCGGAATTGGTAGACGCGCTAGACTCAAAATCTGGTTATCGCAAGGTAGTGCAGGTTCGATTCCTGTTCTGGGCACAGAGCTAGATTTTTGGCGGTTCTTAATTGAATCGCCTTTTTTATTTTTCTCTAAAACCCTTACTAGTGGCGTGATTGAAGCGAACAAGCTATTCGTTCTTAAAGTTCGAACCGCCTCATTTTTCTTATCATACATAACACCTTCAGGGAATATTAGCTGTTGCAGTCTTTGTTTATTATCGTATGATGCTGTAACCCATGTGCTGCTTACATTCTGAGCTATTGATAAACATTTCTCAACTGCGATTTCAAGGTTCGAACCATTCATATTGTATTTTCCTAAATCTGCTTTTAAATTACTTAGTTCTTCTTTGTATTTCATTGTATACTTTTCGTATAAATCTTTGCTTATTGAATCATTCATAAACTTCTCTTCCACCTTCTCCAGTTGCGATTCCTTTTCAGTAATTTTTTTCTTTAGGTTTTTTGATTCTTCAATTGTCTGAAATAATCTTTCCTTCAATTTTTCATTTAATAATTTTTTCAACTTTAGTTGGTACTCTTTCTTATATTCAAAACTTGATAGATAATTTCTGAAAAGTGAATTCAACTTTTCTGCTTTAACATTAATAGGTATCGCTGTCTTCTTTGTTTTGTAATACCAATTATTCTTTGTTATGTATCCTGTTAATGGCTGATTACTAATTTCATCTTTCACAAATGTTTTCAAAGGAACTTCATCATGTTTAAAAATTTTTGGTTTACCAACATTTGGATATTGCTGCAAAACATTATTCGCTTTCAAAAATGTTTTTAAATCGATCAATGGTGGATGATGACCTTTAATAAGTTTACCTTCTAATAATTTCCCCGTAACAAATCCTGCATAAAAAGGATTTGAAAAAATTAATCGAAAATTTTTCTCCGTTATGGTTGCACCTCTTGCTTTTAGATACGCTACTATCTCTTTGTTATTTAATTTGCCTTCTGCTTTCAATGCAAATGCTTTTTTCAACTGTTTACCTTCTTCTGTTATTACATATTCATGAAAGCAAGCTCTTTGTTTATAATTTAAATTTTCATAACCAAATGGAGTTGCATATGGCCAGTAACCTTTGAGCATTACTTCTCTGGTATTGATGGTTGTTCTATCACTCTTTGACTGGTTATCATAATTGTTCATTAAGTGAAACATATTTTCTTGTAGCCTACCAGATGCGTTAGAAGTATCTATATCTTGCGTTACCGATTTTACTATGATGCCATAATCCTTTCTTAAATCTTCGCTTAACTGAGCTGCAGCAGCACCTGTTCTTGAAAACCGATCATAATTAAATACGATTATATAAGTGATTTCTTTATTCTTTCTTACATAACTCAACATCCTCTGGAACTCTTTACGACCATCACTCTTTGCACTTTCATACGTACCTCCAAAATATTCCATAACAGGAATCTGATTCCGCTTGGCAAACTCATTGCAATAATTCATCTGCACTTCCAAGCTTCCATTATTCTCAGCTTGTTCAGAAGAACTCACTCTCGTATATATTATTCCTTTTTTGCCAATACGTTTTGGTTTAGCATCATATTGACGCACCATCATTTGTAGTTGCTCCATTTCAAGATTAACTGTCTTCATGGCTTTCTGTTTTATTTTCTGTTTCCAAATAAATATCTACCAGTATGTCTGCAAAAATTTCTAATTGCTCTGTAATAGACAACTCATTTATGTCTATTACATCTGTTTCTTTTTTCTTTTGCATTTGAGTTCCTCAATGCAAATTCTGTCGGTCGCCCACCGCACAGTCTTTATTCTAGTAATAGGTCTGATTCGTTCAGTGCCTTATTGTTTTATATCCATCTTTACTATATCTGTTTCTATACATTTAACTACTGAGCCATCTTTACTGATTAGTTCAATCTCTTTATAATCACCTCGCTTTAATAACCTCGATATCTTCCTTATCATCGCATCATCACTTTTCTTGGTAAGTCGCATTTGTATGATCGAACCATTATCGATTTTAATTGTAACCTGCATATAATCTCCGGTCCTGATTTTTTTTATCACCTCACGTTCTTTGGCGCTCATTAATCCAAAATAATAATCACTTGTACTTTTCAATTTTTCATTTTCAAAAAATTTCACAAATAAGCTCCTTATATTAATCAACGCAAAAGATTTAGAGCTTAGGTTTCTAAAGACTTCTGACATTTTAGTTTCATGAAAATCATTAAGCGGATTATCTATCGTTACAAAAACCCCGCCTTCATCAGTTAATAAAAATGCTGAGTTTAATCTGAGCAATAAGGTCATTAGAATTATTGCATCGAAATGACTATAATTTGCAGTTTCTAAAGCTTTTGAAAATGCTTCCTCATCTAATTTTAAAATCTCATTGACCACTTTTCCAGCTTCACTTTCTGATAGTACCGAGATATCTAATCCCTTTCGAAAATGTTCTTTTATTTCTGCTATGTTATTAGGGAAAAGACCTTTTTTAAGAACTTTTATGTCGTTTATCGTCATCCCGAAATATCTTAATTGTTCAATAAATTTTACCCATATTGCTTCAACTAAACTAAATTCTCTCCATTTTCCTTTATTAAAATCATCATTAATTAAACCTGCTTTAGCCCAATCACTTATTAATTTGCTGCTAATTCCAACTTCTCTAAGATGTAGGCACGGTTTATTCATTTCAATATTACACCTCATAACATGCTCTGCCATCTCTGGACTAAGATTTAATAATTTCTGAAGATTTGAGCTTTCAAAATTTGAGATGTTAAACATTTTAATTACTTTTAGTTATATTTTACAATACCAAATGTAATATTTATAATTCAATCAATAAAAATTATGTTAGAAGCAGAATTGATCAAACGATTATACCCGGAAATAAAAAACCCCACATTTAAAAAAAACAGAATTTGCCTGCATTGTGAAACTCATATTCCTGACCAAGAGCATGCTACCAGGAAACACTGCCCAAAAATTATACTTGACGGAAAGATTCGCGACTGCAAAAGCAAACGTCATACAGAAAACAACCAGCAGGAAAAGGCGAAGCACAGGAGCATGATTAATACAATGAAAGGAACTTCGGAAAGAATTGATGCTATGACCACAAAAAAAGGCAATACTGTTACTACTGCAGATCTGAATGCATATGATATTAACTTATCAGAGCCAAAATCATTTGAAATAAAGGAAAACGGAATATTGATAAGTTATTTCTTACGTCATAAAATCTTTACTGACCCAAATTCAAAAACCCATAAAATCTTACCATTATGAATAACGATGACCTCATGAAACTACTCGCTAAGGTTAGCACAAACCATAAACAAAAGCAGACTATACTTATACTCCTAGGTTTATTACTGATTACCGGTAGCGTTGCCTTGGTTCTGTTTAACAAAAAGAATAATTTGGCAGCAGAAAACTTAAGTTTACAAATAGAAAAAGACAACCTTGAATCAAAGATTAATGAGATAGAAAAAAATATTGAAACTCTCTCAACAGAAAATGGTCACTTATATTTTCTCTTGAGACGTAATGCTACCGAAAAAAATGTGAAAATCGAGCCTGAAATCCCGGAAACAAATGTCTAATATTCTATAATGAATTTCTTATAAAGCCATAAAAAGCTCTCCGCTTTTTGGAGAGCTTTTTATTTTCTGATTAAATCGAAGAAAAAATCGACAAATAATAAAATTTATCATGATTAATACTATAAAATGTCAGATCAAATTTCTCGTAGTTTTACGCAAATTTACTTTCGTTCACGAGAATTTACTCTTTCTCTCGTGGTTACTCGTTAATCGTTTCAATTTATCGATTTTTTATGAAAATCTATTGTATTATTTCCGTCATTATAAAAGAAAAAAACGACTTTCTTCTACAGTAAACGGGTGCTTGTCAAAAACTGCAGAACCTGAAGTTTTAAAGGAAGCAATTTATGTAGTTAATGATAATAAATATTTCATTGAAACCAGTGATGGAAAATTTGAGGTTTTAAAGAGCCGATCTAAAAATGATATTTCAATTGATCTATTAGACTTTATCAAAATAAACTAAAAAA
>CAIYTJ010000687.1 GCA_903929065.1 uncultured Bacteroidales bacterium
GTTTGTTTTATTTTCAAACCTCTTTTTCTTGTTACAATTGTTACAAATAAAGAAAATAGACTATAAGAAGCTATATATCAGAGAATTATTTTGTAACAAAAGAAAATTATTTTGTTACAATCTTGTTACAAAATTTACAAGCTTGTACGTTTAAAATGTGCTCAAAGCATTCTAATATGCACATAATCAGTAATTATATAAATATTGCATTTGTAACACGAAAAATCCAGTTCCGTGTTTTTCTGCTGTTTTATTAAAGTACCGGATAAAATCTTATTAAAGGGATTGCTATCGTATGCAATTAATTTTTATTTATACTGCTCAATTTATTTTCCGAAGTTATTTATCAAATAACAGGGGTAAAATAGATTCTTAAATTTATAAATGTTCTATTTATAGGGTAATTTTACTTCAATTTTGTTCTATTTAGGGGGTAATTATACTTCAATTTTGTTCCATTTATGGGGTAAATGAGATAATCCAGTCGAATCGCTCTAAGCCCGTTTCCCTTAATTGGGCGTTATGCCTACTGCCGTTACACTACATTGCGCCACTATCCAATTAGCACTAAGCTTTGAGCCATTCAATAGCTGGTGAGAAGTCATTACACATGCTCTCTTTTGAATAAAATGAATGCAAGAGTAATGTTTCTTTGTAGGTTGTTGATACTTGCTTGTATCAACAATACTAGCATGTTCCTTTCCTCTCTCAGTTTCAAATCAATATCAATTCATTGAAATGCCTAAAGGCTAAATGGTCACACTCACGTGTGATAGTTTTTGAGGGCGCGCGCTGCTTGCTGCGCTGTCTTTGGTGCGCTGAATGGCTCTGTAAGCCATTTACAGCCCTTTGTAGCTATTGTTTTGCTACAAATGCGATGGTGTGTAATGTTGAACCTGTTACAGCATATTGCAGAAAATCGAAATGTGCTTCCGCAGATTTCATCGAGGGCGTTGCGTGGTCATACGACAGAAAAAGGGAAAATTCTTTCCCTTTAAATCCTTTTATAATCTGATATTCAGATAATTGAAAAAATTATTAACCAATTCTATGGGAATAGTCTGTTTTTTAACTTTATTTGACTTTTGCCGATTTTTTGGCTTGTATAAATAAGGTTGGTAAAGCGATTTTTCAATTTTGATTTGAAATGATTAAAAGATTTTTTTGTGAGCAGGGGAATAAAAAGAGGGTGCAAAGTATGTTTTTTAATTGTGGAATGTTGATTTTATAAGTTTATAGTATTGATATACAGGTATTTAGTATTGTGTATGTGCTTTATTTTTTGTAATTTAGCAGAGCGAAAGGGAGAAACAGGGTTTTCAACCTCGCAAAATTAACAGTATAATTTAAACAATTAAATTTTTAAAGCAATGAGAACAAACGCAGCAACAGCGCAAACAGCGCAAGAAGTCATCCCAACAATGATAATTTTAGAGAAAACAGCGACCGAAAAAACCGCTAAAGTGATTAATTTCAAAGCCAATGCCGAAGAAGTACCGAGCGAAACCATCACCGAAGAAGTAACAGCAGAAGCCACAGCA
>CAIYTJ010000688.1 GCA_903929065.1 uncultured Bacteroidales bacterium
GCAATTAAAACAGAAAAATTATGGAAGAACTATTACAGAAAAGAAACTACATTTGTAAACCAATTTCAGGACTAAAAATGTATTGTAAACTTATATCAGGATTAATTATATAAACTGTAAACTTTTTTTAGGATGAGACAGTTTCAAGCATTTAATAACGTTTGTCGCGGGGCGAAAGAGACGAGCTTTTAATCCCCCCTTTTTTTTACTTCATAAATCTTTCAAACGTTAGCAGCAATAGTGAGACCGAGCGTAAACGAAACTTTAACGAAACGAATTAAACTTTTACAAACCTTTAAAAACAGAAACGAAATGAAAAAAGTATTTATCCTAACAGCCATCTTCTGGACATTTGCAATTAATATGTTCGGACAAGAAATATCACAAGCAGAAGCGCAAGTTCTCCTTGACAAAGCATTTACAGCTTTGAAGAATTCAGACACTACATCCTTTCTTAACTTGTGGATGTTTGACAACGCAACAAACGACTTTGATAAAGAACCGTTTACTACGAAGGACGCAAAGACAGTGTTTAACGAACTAAAGGTGTTTTTAGACACTGCCTTAACAACAAATATGAAGATAGACGAAATAGAAATATTCCCGTACAATGGAAAGTTTGGCGCGAAATATAAAATAAAAGCCTACTATAAATATAATCCAAAGACGAATTACATAAAAGCTGTTGGTTATCGAATTGACTACATAAACCAGAAGTGGGTTTTTCGTTTTCATCCCGAATACACAACAGGAATTAGGACATACGGAAAAGCTAAAAAGAAATGACACGAAACACGCGACACGAAAGAAACTACTGCTGCTAATCGAGTAGGCGGCTCCCCGGCTGGCGCGAGTGTCCCACTCGTGCCGATTATTAAGTGGTGTCCTCACCACTACATAAAGTACTTACACTTACTATTTGTTTATACTTTAAACTTGCTAACCTAAAAAGTGTAGTTTTGTAAATAATTTAATACAAGAAACATTGTTGGTGAAAACACCAACAACGGCAGTAAATAAATGAGGACCCTTACTTTTCTACTTATTATTGTCGGATTGTCAACAATGGCATTCGGACAAGCCATTATTAAATTTGACACTGATACTATAAAGGTTGATACAGTATATTTCCCTGTTCCCGATTTGTCTCTTAAAAATAATTTGCAAAAGAAAGTAAATCTTGGAAAAGTAAAATTTCTATTTCAAAATACAGGAAATGAAGCACTCATCATTCAGTCAGTTATTGATAATGGAGTTGGATATTGTACTTTCTCAAAAAATATTATTCCGACAGGAGGAAAAGGTTTTGTAGAAGTTGCTTTTTTTGATGACAATTACAATGAAGGAAACTTCTTAAAATATGTTACAATTGATGGCAATTTTGTCGGACAGTACAAAAAGATTTACATAAAGGGTTATAAAAAAAGAAAATAATAATCCAACAAAATAAAAGTGCAGCGAAGCCTCGAGGAATTAAATGATTAAAAAGGTTTTTTGTTGTATTTCGCAGCAATTTAAATAATAGCTTTACACTTAAAATAAATCTTCATGGAAGAACAAAATAATGCAGACAAAATAAAAGAGGATAAAGCTTATTTAAGGAAACAACTTATTAAGTTTTTTACGTTCATAATCATCACCGCGTCACTTGCTTTATATATGATGATAAAAGAAATTCAACCTGCCAAATATTTAATTGACTTGCAGGCAGGATGGTTTAATGGCGACTATTATCCTAAAGCAACTTTTGCTGTTATGTGGATATATGTAATGGCAGTTGTTGGAATAATCTTGTCCATCATTGTATGGATTGTTAATAAAATAAAAGGAAAGAACTGATAAAGTATTCTGATAATAATAATAAAAGTTTTAAATTTAATTAATAATAAATACCAATAATCATGGAAAAATCAACGTTCATTCAGACTTATCTTTTTACGTTTGTATTCTGTTTAACAGTTACTGTACTATTAATCCTGTCAATAAACAAAGGACTTAAAAGGTATTTTGAAAATCTTAGTCAGGATAAAGAGATAGCAAAATTTTTCGTCAAGCTTACTAACATAATAATATTCCTTGGCGGTATAGGTGCAGCTTTGAAAAGCAGTTACAATATAGGAGATACTTCCAACTGGCTTACTCTTATATGGGATTCCGCCGGACAAGCGCAGGAATCGTTAGGTCGATTATTTATGACATTAATAGTTTTGGCTATTACCTTTTTTATTCTTCACCTTGTTGCCAAACGAGTGAACAAATGAGAACCTGGACAGAGTTTCATATAAGTGTTGTCTATTTTTCGGGCCTGCTTATTGCCCTTGTGTCAGGTATCGTTACTATTGTTTACCTGCGACCGATAAAAGAAACCATTCACAAGATTACAGGGAAAATTGATGTTCTTTGGAATCGTAGTTTCAAGACAACAGTAATGCTTGCAGGACTGTTTGGTGCCATGTCTGTTTCGTTCAGAGACTGTAATGGGGAGTACTCCTATTTACTTAGATCGAGAAAAGAAACCATTACAAAAGGACTTGAACAAGTATCCACTTCATTTGACTACCTGTCACTTATTTTAGGGTTATGGTTAATTATTTTTTTGATAATAATAGTAACAAGAAAAAGTAAGATGCCCTCAAATAAGTCTTGATTTATGAAAGTAAGAAACATGCTATCTTTACATTCAATTTAATCATAAATTAAAGCTCAAACAAAATGAAAAAACTTGCAACACTACTATTCCTGTTTGTTTTTACATCATTCACATTCGGGCAAACAGAGAAACTAAATCAACTTGACAACGACGGCAAAAAGCACGGGAAATGGATTGCTTATTTAGACCGTAACTGGA
>CAIYTJ010000689.1 GCA_903929065.1 uncultured Bacteroidales bacterium
CTAACTACTTGGATGTGCTTCAGGTTCTGCAGGGAACGAATTACTTTTACTTTACTTCAAATAAAAGCAGTATCATTGAGTTGACTGATTGGATTGAAAAGAATTTAAGTGCTGAAAATCCGTTTAAAGGTGCAATTAAAAAGGAGATGGCCGCGAGGATGAACCATAACTCAGGGTATACGGATATAATGCTTTACAAGCGGGTTTAAATGGTATTTAAATGAAAAAGGCAGCTTGTGTAAAGCTGCCTTTTATTTAATCTTCGTTTTGAATAGTTATTAAAGTCCAGTTATCACTGTCTTTAAAGTCCTTTTTCCATTTCATTTTCAAGTAATAATTTCCTCTTATCATTGCTCCGTATGAATTTTGAGCATCTACAGCGCATTTTATTGTAACGGTACTATCAGGTTCAAACCATACTTTAAAATCCTTATCAGGAAATTCAGCAGTTGACGGTGATTTTAATTGTTGTTTTACATAATCTTTTGCAAATGATTTAGAATAATACCATAAAGATGTACTGTCAATTCCTTTTTTAATTTCAGTAGCCGAATCTTTTTTTGTTTCAGGACTTGAACACATTTTACTTGCTAAAAATAATACTAAACCAACTGAAATTACAGCAATCCAGAATTTTTGAGAGTGTTTTTGAGGTTGTTTTGCTTCCATATTATTAGATTTTGAAATATTTTTTTTGCAAATATAGTTACTTAATTTTAAATGGTACAACTGTTACCTCAATTTTTTTGCTGACAATCACGCGTCCAGTTCCTTCGCATGTTTCGCACATTTCGGTTTCGCCATGTTGGTGAAGTACGTCCCAGTTCGGGTATTTTATCACTTCACCATCGCCCTGGCATGTTCGGCAAAGTTCAACGGTTGGGTGTTGATATCGGGTTGTTATCATTCGAATAGTGATTTTTGAATTGGCATGTCTTTTTTTGCATAGTTTTCTATAAACTCATCAACTTCCTTTTCGGCTTTTTTACAAGCCATAAGTGTGTTTTTCTCATGAGTTCTAAAGAATTCTTTTTGTAGATTTCTGAGGTTTAGAACCAATTTTATAAACTCTTCCATATCAGTTAGTTTTGTTTGGCTTTGTCGGTTACTTTGGTACTGATCACTTTCTGATTGTCGCGGATAGCGCAAAGCTGATAGAATAGTTTCCGGAGTGATTCCACGGTGTTGAACGTGCCAATGCCGCGTTTATTGATCATGCCCTGGGCGCGTTGTTCGTCGGTCAATATCCACTGGTAACGCGGGGCTTCCAGTTCTTTGTTTACCGGTTGCCAGTCTTTTGGCGTTGATTTGATGCCGCGCTCAGCCAATACCTGAAGGCATTTGTTGCGCAGCTGCTTAATTTGGTATTCTTCCGGATTGTTGTCCGGTGCAAGTGGCCGGTGTTTTACTTCCTGTCCACGGTTTCCCATGCGACGTTCGGCTTCGAAAATCAGCGTGTCCAGTTGCGATTCGGTGAGTTGCATGGTGGATTCTTTTCCGGGGAACGTACCTTCAATAATCACCGATTTGTACTTTTCTTCACCCAGTGACAACAGTAACTTGTGATATTGTTGCCGCTTGTTTTTGAGCCTGAATTCAGGGTCTTGGGTGTTTAAATTCGGTTTAAATGTTTTCATTTGATATAAGTTTTAAAGATAAATTCGTTTATTCTGTCCAGCTCCTGTGACCGGATATCGCATACCGTTTTGTATTTTGCTCCAGTTCCATTGGTTGACCGGGTTCGTTCTACTATCAGGCATCGTTCGGCTGGAATGGTGAAACAAATCCTGATAAATTTGCTTATCCTATCGTCGTAAACTTTTCCGAACGTTATAATCTCGTCGTTTTCATTTCGTGTGTGGTTATATCCTTTATATTGCCACTTCGACGGGATTTGAAGCTGATTAAAGAAGTATTCCGGGGTCATGGTTAATCGAATGGAAGTATTGGTTCAACTATTATATTTGCATTTTGTGGAGGCCATTCATTGTCCTTTACAAA
>CAIYTJ010000690.1 GCA_903929065.1 uncultured Bacteroidales bacterium
ACAATCAATCATGGCAAACACCTATTTACAAATGCATATTCATTTGGTTTTTGCAACTAAAAACCGTAACGCTTTTATTAAAAAAGAATGGAAAGATGACCTTGAAAAATACATAACTGGTATTGTTCAAAATAAAAAACATAAAATGCTGGCAATAAAGTCGGTTTCAGATCATATTCATATCTTTATTGGGTATAATGTCAATCAACTAATACCTGATCTGGTTGAAGAGATTAAGACATCGACCAATCAATGGATTAAAGTCAACCAATTGTCTCCATTCAAATTTGAATGGCAAAAGGGTTATGGTGGATTTTCTCATTCTCATTCACAGGTAGAAATTGTGTCGAATTATATTATGAATCAGGAGGAGCATCACAGGAAAAAAACATTCAAAGAAGAGTATTTGAAAATGTTGAAAGATAATGGGATTGAGTTTAGGGAAGAATATGTATTTGAATTTTTTGATGATTGAGAAATTTTGAAATATCGCGGTGCGCTGCACCTACAAATATTCTGGTGCGCTGCACCAAATATGAGCTGCAAATACAGGATGCGCTGCACCAAATGAGAACATTCACCATTATATTTGTAGGGTCGGAGACCCGATTATATTTGTAGAAAATAATATAAGAGATGTCGGTAGGTGCAGAGCACCGTTATATTAGTAAAAAAATAATCACACACTCCTTCTCGTCGAAACGTTGGGGGGAGATTAAATACCTCACCATGCCGCTCGGCCTTGCTGCTTGGCTTGCCAAGAATCATGCGGCAGCAAATAAACAGAGGATGCATTTATAACTAAATTGAAAAAGAATATAGTAAACTACAAAATTATGGAAATATGAAAACACGAAAGATTTGTTTTGTTGCACTTTTGATGATGTCAACAGTGACGTTATTTGGTCAGGATAGGCCGCCCATCATTACATTCGGTCCTAATTCATATGAAGTTGATTTTTCCTTTGATAAAAGGTACAAAAAAGAGTACGCACATTCTTATAACGACATTGAAGGAAGTCCCTATTTAAACAATGAATTTGTGAATGGGATATTTTATATAAAGGATACTGTCGCTATCAAACTTCCGATTCGATATAATATCTACTCTGACCAAATGGAATATCAGTCAAAAGGGGAAAATTATGTGGTGGGCAGTCCTCAAAACATTTCACGGGTAGTATTGGGTGAATCCGAATTTATCTATTTACCCCTTATCAGAAAAAGCGGCTTTTTTGAGTTATTTGTATCGGGCAAATGTAAGCTGGTTCAAAAAATGAGAGTGGACTTTATACCTTCAGAGGGCTCTAAACCCATAGTAGGAATGACAAAGGCCAGGTTTGAAAGATTTCCAGATGTATTCTACGTGGTGAATAACAAAGACGAGACACTCAGAATAGGGAATATGAAATCAGTGCTGACTGCATTGCAGGATAAAAAATCAAAAGTTGAATCTTTTATTAAAAAGGAAAGAATAAGAAATACCAAAAAAGAAAATCTCATTAAAATAATCAACTATTATAACAGCCTGTAACGCATTGCGGATTCCGGTCAAGCCCGGAATGACAGAATAAAAAATACAAATGACAGAACAAACCACCGATCCGTTACACGGCGTAACACTAAAAACGATACTGGAGCAACTGGTAGCTCACTACGGTTGGGAGGAGTTGGATAAACGCATCCGGATTAATTGCTTCAGTATCAATCCGAGTATCAATTCCAGTCTGAAGTTTCTGCGAAAGACGCCCTGGGCCAGAACCAAGGTGGAGGAATTGTATGTGGAGTTTATCCGTTCTGAGAAAATGAAATAATGTTTTAATCCCGGCACGACTCTCTTATCAACTGTCGAAAACAAGTAAAAAAAGTAGTCTACAAATAAAAATCAAAAACCATGATCAAAAATTTATCACTCTCGCTGGCACTGCTTACTCTGTTAAGTGTAACAACTGTAGCTCAAAAGACAAAGACTTCGACCAAAAAAGGGTCGTCAGCTCCGGCACAACTTTCGCCGGCCGAAAAAATGGGATATGCCCGAACCAGTAAGTATTGGGGCGCAGGCACTTACTATTGTTATGCCCCCGGCAGTGTAAATAACAAGATGGCAACTAATGCGGAATCGGCCATGCGCGATTTGATTGGACTCTTTGAAGCCGATTTTAATACAGAAATTTCCAAACAGGGTTTTATGGAAGTTCCCAAAAAGGAAGTGAAAAAATGGTTTAATGAAAACAACGGTAAGGATAAGGTTTTTTATTATTCTCACGACAAGAGTTATATTCTGCAACCCATTATTCAGGAACTGGAAAAAAGCCCGGCGATGGAAAATGGAAAGCCGGCCAAAGTATCGAATTCCCTGATGAGGTATGTGCTCCTTCCGAAAGAAGACTCTTTAAAAGTAATGGATGCCGTTTGGCAATATCTGCGCGACTTAAAAGAAATGAAAGTAATTTTGTCATCGTTTGGCAGCACATTTAAAAATGCTGACCCAAAATCGTATCCGATACAGCGTGCCGGCTCAACAGGATGGACTTCGATGCGTGCCGGCACCTTTGTGCTTAAAATGGTTGATGGTAAACCGAAAGGTTACTGGGAGCGGAATGAAGATATTGTCAGGCGAACCATTGGCAAGCCGGGATTTGAATTAAAGATTCTGGGGCAGGAACTCGGTTATGGATATGCTTTGAATGTAACGCTTCAAAAAGAAGGATATGTGTTGGAGTATTTTGTGAATGATATTTTCTTTAAAGAGTTGGAACCCGGCACTACCTGGCCCATGGAATATCCTTATAAGCTGAAAGAGTATCAAACTGCCGTTAAAATGGACAATGAATCATTGTACAAAAATGCTCCACTCCCACCGGTTTTGGAAGATTTGAATAAATTGCTGCATATAAAATAACTTTGTTTGATGTAGTCTCTTGGACTCTCGTTTGCAATGAGGGGGAGACAGAAAACAATAAAAAGCCTGTTGGGCAAAGAAGAAACAGAGATATTTACACCCGTTGGGCATAGTTTGTGTTTTTCGGCGTATTCCTGAATAAATTTTAAAGAAACTGGATATGAATGGATTGAAAAAAGGAATGATTGTCGTCCTGTTGATACTGTTGACAGGCGTTGTCGTGCGTGCAATTGATAAGAACAGTTATATCGAGGCAACGCGGTCGTATTATAAAGAAGCTTACCGGGAGATTAAACCGGCGAAGGTTGTAAGCGGTTGGATGGTTCCGTTTGATACCGGCAACCGGACCGATATACGGAGCATCCGGGTGGTAAGTGTTTTTGGCGATCATCGGGAATCTTATTTGAAGGGGCATATTCATACTGCCACGGATTTGATTCCGGCAAAGAAGCAGGCACTGACCTATATTTATCCGATGGCGGTGGGAGTTGTTTGCTCCATTCACCTCGGTCATCCGCACAAAACGGTTGTAATCCGGCATTTGATGGCAAACGGACAAACTGTTTACACGTCGTACAAACATTTACAGGAAATATATGTAACCGTAGGAACACAGGTGGATCAACAAACTAAAATAGCGCGCTTGTATACAGCTGCTGAAACCAAAAAATACCACGGCAATTACGACCATCTGCATTTGGAAATACGTAAATCGTTTTACGACTACGGTTGTGCCAGCTGGCTGACGATGAATAAAGAGGATTTGAACGAATTGTTCTACAATCCAATGGTGTTTATGAAAAGTCATTTGGTGTTGGTTACTAAAATCTGACAGGTATTGATTATTAAGATTATGGAAACCTATATGATAATTGAGCATTACAAACCCGGAAAAACGGAAGAAATATACAACCGCCTTTCGGAAAAAGGCAGAATGCTTCCAGACGGAGTAGAATTTGTAAATAGCTGGATAGAAGATAACCTTCAGAAGTGTTATCAGGTAATGAAAAGCGAAACTCCGGAAAAGTTGGATGAATGGATAAATAACTGGAAAGATCTGGTGGATTTTGAAATAATTCGGGTTCTCAGTTCGCAGGAGGCAAATGAAAAGGCTGGTGCATTAAAAGATAGAGATGCATAAGCCACTGAGTGTATGCCCGGAAAGTTTAATTTCACCCTCCCCAAAATTTGTAACCAGTTTGGCGGAGTTCCTGATTAAGTCATGCTGAAAGGAAAGCTTTGCTTTCTATATCAAGAAATGAGAATTAAGAAGATATATTACAAGACAAAACCTTGTTTGTAACCCGATGTAGTCCGGAGAAAACTCCGAACTGAGAGGGAAATAACAGAAAAAAAATACAGGAAACCCTTCCCCCGATAAATCGGGTACTTCCCTTTAAAAAAGGGAAGATTTACCAGTTAATGAAGCTTTCTGCATTAAATAAAATTTGTAGTTGATAGCTAATGCCTGAGTAATTTTGACAAGTTTGAGAAATGAAAAGAATCCATGCAGGCGATGTGGCTTGCGGGGATTTTTTTGCTTTATAAGGTGTTTTATGCTCAAATTGATTGCTTTTGTGCAAATAGTTTCTATCTTTGCTTAAATTTTAAACAAATACTTTATGAGAACACTTCTTACAATGGCGCTTTTTATGGCTTTTTCACTGGCCGGTTTTGCGCAGGCTGATAAAATTGTCGGCAAATGGAAAACAATTGATGATAAAGACGGCACAACCAAATCTATCGTTTATATTTTCAAAGCCACCAATGGCAGATATTACGGCAAAATTGAAAAGCTATTCAAAGAACCGGAAAAACTATGTACGGAATGCGAAGGTTCAAACAAGAACCAGCCAATTCTGGGCATGATGATTATCAATAATCTGGTGGAAAAAGACAACAAACTAACCGGTGGAACAATACTTGACCCAAAAAACGGGAAAGTTTATAAATGCAATATCAGCCTTGAAGCGGGTGGCGAGAAGTTAAATGTTCGCGGTTCACTCGATAAGGGCGGATGGATTGGCCGCTCACAAACCTGGATTAAGGTTAAATAAGTTTAATTCAGCAAAATAATCGACAAACATGTTGTACAACATAAAAATTAGCCTTACTTTTGTACTGTGTTTTTCATGGTATTAGATTTAAGGTTAATTTAAAGATTGGGTTGTCGTGAGACAACCTTTCTTGTTTTAATTACCTTCGACACTTAAAGAGGAGAAAAGATTCAATAACAAAGACAGAAGATTAAAGACTTAGTACAAAAAAACACAAAACTTTATACCGTTGAAATCAATAACCAACCGACTTTATACCAGCTCCCTGACTGCGCTTCAAAAAGCACAGAAGACCATTTGGTGGCTTCTTAAGATTATTCTTCCTATCAGTTTATTGGTTAGCTTCATGCAGTACTGGGGCATTATTTCGCAAATTGCTATATTGCTAAAACCCGCTTTCTCACTCATAGGACTTCCCGGTGAATCGGCTGTGGTGTTTATTTCCAGTATGTTTTTACCTCTCTATGCTCCTATTGCCATTATTGCAACGCTGTCACTTTCCATTCGAGAGATTACCATTCTGGCTATTATGTGCCTGATTTCGCACAATCTATTTGTAGAAACGGCCATTCAGAAAAAAACCGGTTCATCATTCCCGATTATATTTATTCTGCGTTTGGTATGTTCTGTGACTGCAGCTTTTATTCTGAACCAATTGTTACCTGAACATCTTGGTGCGGCTCATGCAGCACAGAAGGCTCTCGAATTCAGCAACATGGGCGACATGCTTATAAACTGGATTAAAAATGCAGGCTTTTTGTCGCTTAAAATAGCGTTGATAGTTTCGGGGTTGATGGTTTTGCAAAACATTCTGAAAGAATTCAATGCATTGAACTCTATTTCGAGGATGTTTGCACCGGTCATGCGTATTTTGGGGCTTTCGGCTGACAGTTCATTCCTTTGGTTTGTGGCACAAACGCTTGGTTTGACCTATGGTTCGGCTGTTATGATTGATGAGGTTGAAAATAAAAGTATTTCACCTGAAAATGCGAATTTTTTGAATTATCACATTGCTATAAACCATTCATTGCTTGAAGATACCCTGTTGTTTGTAGCAATTGGTGTTCCGATAGGCTGGATTACCATACCAAGAATTATTCTGGCAATGATGGTGGTATGGACACTTCGGTTCATCCTTAAATTTTACGTAAAACCGGGCAACAAACAGCCTGAAATTATTTAATTTTATCCTTTTTGAAATTATCGGTTAATAAGTGATTGTAAATTTCTAAACAATTCATTATCTTTGCAAAAGAAACACAAATTAACGTCAAAATAACACTTCATATGTCAAATACAAAAAAGATGCTCATCGAGGTTGCCAGACAGCTTTTTGCCGCAAACGGAAAAAAGGAAGTGACGATGAATGACATTGCCGAGGCTTCAAAGAAAGGCCGACGTACGTTGTATACTTACTTCAACAACAAAGAAGAGATTTATAAAGCCGTTATTGACAAAGAGTTAGATACTATTCTGGAAAGACTTGAAATAGTGTCATCACAGAATACAGAGCCCGATGTCAAGCTTACAAATCATATTTTGACACATTTGGACGCGGTAAAAAGTGTAGTAAACCGTAATGGCTCGCTGCGTGCCGACTTTTTCCACGACATTTATGAGGTTGAACGCAAGAGGAGAAAAATTGATGTAAAGGAAATTGCCCTAATCCGGTCCATAATTGCTGAAGGAGTCGAAAAAAATATTTTCAAACGCATGGATCTCGACCTGTCATCTATCATAATTTTCTATGCTATCAAAGGGTTGGAAGTGCCTTATATCAGACAAAATATCAGTTCGGAGTTTGAAAAAAACAAAAATAGTATTGTGGAATTTGTATTTCAGGGAATTAAAAAGAAACACTGAGCTTCCTCAACCGGTTGCAGATTCAATTCTGATCTCTCACAGCACTTGATTGCTGGTAAATAACATCTTTCAATCGACAATTACAATCGCACTTTCCGGTTTCCAATAAACCGCTGCGTTTCAATAAGTCATATTCGACTTTAAAATTATCTGTAAATATCCCGGATTCAAAATTTTCTGTTATCTGACTTTGTGTCCACCATTTAGTCTTTTCGGAGATATCTCCATTCAACTTATATTCAACCTGCAGACAACTTACAAACAGGAAAGCATACTGGATTTCATTTTTGCAATCAACGGAATAGGTCGAAAGAAACATATATTTGAAATTGTCGAAGGCAAATTTATCCTTAACTGTTCGTTCCACGCATTGTTCGATAGTTTCTTCCATTACAATGTGATTCGAAACCGTACTATCCCACAAATCCGTGTTTCCATTTTCTTTTTTATCTAACTTATTCAGCAAAATCATGCCTTTATCAACTAATAACAACCGAACTACCGGATGTTGGTATTTTTTTTCGTCGTGCAAACTGGTTTGGTGTTGAATACTACCGATTATTTTCCCCTGATTACTCACAATTGGCAACCATTCTTCTCCGATTAATTTAGACCGGATAATTCGAACCCTGAGTACTTCATACACTGACAGGAAAAACAAAATTGCAATATACACATACTGAAGTTCTTCCTGATACGGTTGGGAATTTTTACCCAATGATTCAACAATCAAAAAACCTGAAATATACATGAGGAGAACCAATGCAAAAATACGGATGACATTATAAAGTTCTTCAAAATTATTGCTCATTGGTACCAGATTTGACATCACACGTACCACCTGTTTTTGAATTGGTTTTCTAAGTACGATAAAACTGATTAAAAGAGTCAAAACCACCAACTCGTAATTTATTTCGCTACTTACAATTTTAACAGGAAGGAAAGAAAACAATGCGGCACCTATACTTGAAATTAAAAAAATCAGGGTAAAAATTAGATGCCAGGTAAAAATTCGTTTGAAGGCAAAATAGATGTAAATCAATAGCACCAAAGCAAATGGAAAAGAAATTTCCCATGCAGTAACCATTCCAAAAAAATCGTCCACCACCAGAAAAACCAGCAATGGGAGAAAGTGTAAAATCGGATTAAAAAAAGATTCTTTTATGTGTTTTCGGAGGTTATCCATACTTTTAAGCTATAATCATCGAATTACTAACAAAATTCAATGATTATAGTTTGACAAAAGATTAAAAAAGTGTGAATGTTGGCTAAAACGACATCATTCGACTCACATATTTGCCGATTATGTCAAATTCCAGATTTACGACAGTACCGGCTTTGATTTGGTGAAAATTGGTGTGTTCGTAAGTATACGGGATAATTGCCACCTGAAAACTTTTGTCGGTTGGGTTACAAACCGTCAGACTGACGCCGTTCACGGTTACTGAGCCTTTATCCACGGTCATATAACCGCGCTTGGACATTTCCCTGTCAAACGGATATTCAAAGGTGAAATACCAGCTTCCATCAGCTTCTTTCACTTCAGTGCAAACGGCAGTTTGATCAACATGTCCCTGAACGATATGACCATCCAGTCTACCATTCATCATCATACTGCGTTCCAGGTTCACTTTGCTTCCCGGCACCAATAAACCTAAATTGGTACGGTCCAGCGTTTCCTTAATGGCTGTAACTGTATAAGTTTCGGCTGTTTTCGATACTACCGTAAGACAAACACCATTATGCGCGACACTTTGATCAATTTTAAGTTCGTCAGTAAATGAACACGACATAGTTATGTGCAAATTTTCCTGATCTTTCTTTAATGCAACCACCTGAGCTGCTTCTTCAATTATTCCTGAAAACATATATTTAATTTACGAATTATGATTTTTGATTCTAATTGTTTTTTGTCAATTTCTGGTGACGCTTTTTACTCCTTTTACCAGTCTCAGTTTCTTAAGTATTCCGTCCAGTTCATTGGTATCATTCACCATGATGGTGAGGTTTCCCTGAAATAATCCGGCATTGGAATCAATTGAAATTGAGCGCAAAGTGATATTTTTTTCTTTTGAAATTAATGACGAAATATTGGTTACAATTCCAATATCATCGTGACCTACAATTCGAAGTGTAATCGGATATTGCGATCCAACCGATTTACCGGACCACCGCGCCTTAATAATTCGATACCCGAAACGGGCAATCATTTGCGGTGCATTCGGGCAGTCGGTTTTATGAATTTTTATTCCTCCTACAACAGATACAAATCCAAAAACTTCATCCCCAAAAATAGGATTACAGCATTTGGCCAATTTAAAATCAACATTTTTCAAATCCTCACCAATAACCAGCACATCCTCCTTAGCGGTAGTGCTGAATTGTTGAATGTCTTTTGAAAAAGAATCTGCACGTCTTATTTCAGGTTGTTCCAACACGGTTGGTTTATCCAAATCGAGATATGCCTCGCGAACAATGTGCATATCCAGCTTTTCATGCGCAATTTCCTGATAGAAATCGCTTACAGTTTTGAAACCTTTCTTTTTGGCCAGTCTTGATATTTTTCCATCGTCAAGGTCAATTTTCCAGTTTTTAAAACGACGTAATAACGTTTCACGGCCCAGTTCAGCATCTTTAAATTCTACATCTTTCAGTGCCTGACGAATTTTATTCTTCGCTTTGGAAGTTGTCACCACATTCAGCCAAGCGGGATTAGGTTTTTGAGTCGGCGAAGTAAGCACTTCCACCTGGTCTCCGTTATTCAGCACATATTTAATTGGCATATTTTTGCCATTTACCCTGGCACCAACACATTTACTTCCCAACACAGAGTGAATGGAAAAGGCAAAATCGAGGGCGGTTGCTCCTTTTGGAAGTTTATGCAAATCTCCATTCGGTGTAAAAACGAAAACTTCTTTATCGTATAAATTCAGCTTGAATTCGTCCATAAAGTCGACAGCATTCAGTTCCGGATTTTCCAGAATTTCCCGAATACTTGTCAGCCATTCGTCCATCCCCGATTCACTTTTAATGCCTTTGTACTTCCAGTGAGCTGCCAATCCTTTTTCGGCCACTTCGTCCATACGAACCGTTCGAATCTGAACTTCCACCCATTTTCCTTCCGGTCCTAAAACAGTGGTGTGCAGACTCTCATAACCGTTCGATTTTGGAATAGAAAGCCAGTCCCGCAACCGTTTAGGATTGGGCTGGTACATATCCGCTACAATGGAATATGCCTGCCAGCATGCTGCCTTTTCTTTATCCAACGGCACATCGAAAATGATTCGAATGGCAAATAAATCGTATATATTTTCGAACGGCGTATTTTGCTTCTTTATTTTGGAATAAATTGAATTAATTGATTTTGTGCGCCCTTTAATACTAAACTCAAAACCAAGATCTTCCAGTTTTTCTTTCAACGGAGTAATAAAATTGGATATAAACTGGTCGCGCGAACGTTTCGTTTCGTTGAGTTTTTTGGCAATTTCCCGATAAATTTCACGGTTAGTGTGTTTCAGCGATAAATCTTCCAACTCCGTTTTTACAGCATATAAACCCATGCGGTGTGCCAACGGTGCATATAAAAACGATGCTTCGCGGGCGATATTCTGTCTTTTTTCTACCGGGAAATCATCAAGCGTTCGCATGATGTGGAGATGTTCGGCAATTATGATAAGAATAACACGTACATCTTCGGCAAAAGTCAGAAATAATTTACGGAAATTCTCAGTTTCAAGCGAAGCATTGCGGGCATAGAGTTCCTCAACGCGCAACATTCCCCGAATTATTGAAGATACCTGCGTATTGAATTTCTTTTCGATTTCTTCAACGGTAAGCGCCTTTTTTTCAACCAATTCCCGGAAAAGCACACTGAGAACAGCAGCCTTACCTAATCCAATTTCATTTAAAACTATTTCAACAATATTCAATTTATCCGAAATTGAATGTCCCGTAGACTTTCCTTCAACCGGAAATTGAATAATGTATTTTGCAAATACTGCCCTTATCTCTTTTCTTTCTTCAAAATTAAAAAGTGTTGGAAAAGAATTAATTAGCTGTTTGTATTTTGTTTTAATTGATAGATTCATTGTAAAAATGCAAGTAAACGGTTGTCAGTTATAGGTTTTCAAAAATAAGTTGCAAAGATACGACACAAATTCAAGAACTTACAAATTCAGTCCGAAAAATCTTAATTAATACGCTTATAAACCTGAAATTTCAAACAAAAACCGGATTTAATAAGCAGTTTTGGATTTTCTTTTCTAAATTTGCAAACAAATCGATAATTTACAAATCTAATTCCGGCCATACTTGATTTAATCTGATTAATGGAACGAACTTCTACTTTAACGTCTAATTCTTCATTTAGTTTATCACTCCAAATCGATTCAGATGGATTCACCTTGTCTGTATTTGACAAATCCGATTCATTTCTGACGTCAAAAAGAGTCGATGCCAGATTATCTGACTTGTCACTCGATGAGGTCATTAGTATGATTAAGGCAGAAACTCAATTGAATTTCAAAAACATAAACATTTCCATAGAATCAAATACTTACGTTATCATTCCAATGGATTTATTCCGGATGGACGAAGCGGCCGATTTTTTGTTTTTGGAGCACAAACCGTCGAAAACTGATAGCATTCTCTTTAATAAGATCCCTGAATTTGGGATAGTCGATGTTTTTACCATTCCCGGAAAAATTCACGAAGCTATTAGCCAGTTATTTCCGATGGCTGAAATCAGTCATCATTTAAGCCAATTTATTTCCGAAAAAGTAAACTTCAAAATTGAAAACTGCGTATATTGTTTTCCCGGAAATAAAAAAGTCGATATTGTAGTCATAAAAAATAGCAAATTACTATTAGTCAATAGTTTTTCATATCAGACACCCGAGGATTTTCTGTATTTCACGCTCAATGTATATGAAAAACTATCACTGGATATTCACAAAGTTCCGGTTTATTTGTTTAATCCACTAAAGAAGTTTGAACTGGAAAAATTACTTGCAAAATACATAACTGTCTGCATTTTACAACCTATAAAAGAATGAGAATAATCAGTGGAAAATTTAAAGGAAGAAGAATTTCAGCTCCATCAAATATAACAGCCAGACCAACAACTGATTTTGCTAAAGAAGGGTTGTTTAATTTGCTGAACAATCGTATTGATTTTGAAGGAATTGATGTATTGGATTTGTTTGCCGGAACTGGCAGCATAAGCATTGAGTTCGTATCGCGGGATTGCAACAGCGTGATAAGCGTGGAACAGAATGAAAGGCATTGCAACTTTATTCGCAAAGTTTGTACTGAATTGAAAATAAGCAATCTATCTTTATTGAAAACAGATGTTTTTAAGTTTATAAGCAGTTGTCATACACAGTTTGATATGATTTTTGCTGATCCGCCGTACGAACTGGAAAACTTTGACAAAATTCCTGATTTAATCTTCAATCAAAAATTATTAAAAACGGATGGACTTTTCGTGCTGGAACATTCGTCCAAAAACAGTTTTGTCAACCACCCGAATTTTGTCGATCATCGGAATTATGGCAATGTGAATTTCAGCTTTTTTGAAATAAAAGAAAGCAATTAATAAGAATCGATTCTGTATTTTTTTTAAAATAACAGATAATAAAAAAGGTCCGGTTGAATATCGTGTGATATTCAACCGGACTTGTTTTTAGATATTTACTTTTTACTTCTGACGTTTTAAAACAAAAGCCGTACGGGCAGGAATATATAACTTCAACCATTCTTTGCCGGCATATTCTTTTGGTGCTGGTGACGTACTGTGAATAACAGTTTCATCAATTAAATTAAATCCACCATACACTGTTTTATCGGTATTCAAAACGATTTTATAATTCCCTTTTTCGGCCAAAATTCCATAATCGGTAAATGATTTTGAACCATTGAAATTGAAAACAAATACCAACTCACCGCGCTGATAAGCCAACAATTGATCGTCTTCTTTGCTCCAAAGCTGCAGAACAGGAGTTTCATTAAATTCTGAAACAGAATTAATCAAAGCGATCATTGATTTGTCAAATTCGCCCAACGCATTGTATAAATATCGTTCATTGTCAACCAATTCCCACTGGCGGCGGGCATATTTATGCGACCAGCCATTTCCTTCGCGAGGAAAATCAATCCATTCAGGATGTCCGAATTCATTTCCCATAAAGTTTAAATAACCGCCATTAATGGTAGTAGAAGTAATCAAGCGGATCATTTTATGCAGCGCAATACCACGGTCGACAGCCAGGGTATTATGTCCACGTTCCATGTGCCAGTACATTTCAGCATCAATCAACCGGAAAATAATAGTTTTATCGCCTACCAACGCCTGGTCGTGACTTTCAGCATAACTGATTGTCTTTTCATCAGCACGACGATTAGTCAGCTCCCAAAATATATTTCCGACTTTCCAGTCTTCATCCTTTACTTCTTTAATCATTTTAATCCAGAAATCCGGAATTCCCATGGCCATACGATAATCAAAACCAATGCCGCCGTCTGCAACCTTTGTTGCTAATCCCGGCATACCACTCACTTCTTCTGCTACAGATATAGCATTTGGATTAACTTCATGAATCAATTTATTAGCCAAAGTCAGATAACAAATGGCATCACCATCCTGATTCATATTATAATACGAGTCATAACCGGTAAAGTCTTCACCCAATCCGTGACTACGGTAAAGCATGGAAGTGACCCCATCGAAACGGAAGCCATCAAATTTGTATTCTTCGAGCCAGAATTTACAATTAGAAAGCAAAAAGTGAAGTACCGATGGTTTTGCATAGTCAAAGCACAATGAATCCCAGGCCGGATGTTCACGCCTAGAACCGCCATGAAAATACTGGTACGGTGTTCCGTCAAAGCGTCCCAATCCTTCTACTTCGTTGCGAACTGCGTGAGAATGAACGATATCCATGATAACAGAAATTCCGATTCCATGAGCTTCATCAATCAGATGTTTCAGTTCTTCCGGAGTTCCAAAGCGTGAAGACGCTGCAAAAAAGCTGGAAACGTGATAACCAAACGAACCGTAATACGGATGTTCCTGAATGGCCATGATCTGAATGCAATTGTATCCGTCAGCTGCAATTCTAGGCAAAATATTTATTCTGAATTCTTCGTATGTTGAAACTTTCTCTTCCGAACTTGACATGCCGATATGACATTCGTAAATCAGAAGCGGATCTGTTTTCGGTTTGAAATCTGTGTTTTTAAATTTATAATCCTGAAGCGGACTCCATACCTGAGCGCTAAAAATTTTGGTTGCATCATCCTGAACAACACGTCTGGCCCATGCCGGAACGCGTTCTCCGCTCCCACCTTCCCATTCAATCAGCAATTTATAATGCTGTGAATGCGTCATGGCGTACTCGGGCAATCGAATTTCCCAATTTCCATTTTGAATTTTCTTCAACTGATAATCCGGATGTCGCTGCCAGTTATTAAAATCACCAATCAAAAATATGGAAGTCGCATTGGGTGCCCATTCCCTGAAAATCCAACCATCGGGCAATCTATGTAATCCAAAATATAAGTAACCGGTTGCAAATGAAGATAATGTCTGACCTTCAGG
>CAIYTJ010000691.1 GCA_903929065.1 uncultured Bacteroidales bacterium
AAAGGGAATATTGTGAGAATTAACATTGATAGGTAATGGCGATATTATTCATTGCGCAGGATGTAAAGAAACCTTTGCTAAAGTACAGAAATGTTATTTTTTGGATTAAGCAAATTATTTTAAAAAATAATTTTATTTCTGGAGAACTAACATATATATTTTGTAGTGACAAGTATTTATTAGATTTAAATTGTCGATTTCTAAATCATGATTTTTATACAGATATTGTAACATTTGATTATTGTGCAGAGAAGAAAATTTCAGGTGATTTTTTTATTAGTGTTGAAAGGGTAATGGAAAATAGTCGGTTTTTTAGCGTAACATTTGAAGAGGAATTGTTAAGAGTTATCGTGCATGGATTGTTACATTTATTAGGATTCAATGATAGTAATCAAGAAGAAAAAAAGGCTATTAGAGAGATGGAAGACAATTGTATTTTAATGTTTGAGAATATTGAGAATGGACATTTTAAATGAATATGATATCATTGTAGTTGGAGGGGGTCATGCCGGATGTGAGGCTGCAGCTGCAGCTGCTACTCTTGGTTCCAAAGTTTTATTGATTACAATGGACTTATCAAGAATGGCTCAGATGAGTTGCAATCCGGCTGTAGGTGGGATAGCTAAGGGTCAGATAGTTAGAGAAATTGATGCGTTAGGGGGTTTAATGGGTATAATTACTGATTTATCCTCTATTCAGTTTAGAATGTTGAACCGCTCGAAGGGTCCCGCAATGTGGAGTCCCCGGGCACAATGTGACAAGAATAAATTCTCAGCGACTTGGAAAACTTTTTTGGAATCGAAAAAAGGAATAGATTTTTGGCAAGGTACAGTTTTAAAGCTGGTTTTTGAGGGAAATAGTGTAGCTGGAGTTATCACAGATATTGGTGTATGTTTTAAAAGTAAGTGTGTAATTATTACAAGTGGTACCTTCTTAAATGGATTGATGCATTTTGGGGCTGCCAAACTATCAGGTGGTAGGATATCGGAGCCTTCATCTTTAGGAATTACAGAACAACTGATATCTGTTGGATTTACATCAGGGAGAATGAAAACGGGAACACCTGTTAGAATAGATAAAAGAACTATTGATTTTACAAAACTTATTAGACAAGAGGGAGAGGAGAGCACAATACAATTTAGTTTCTATCCATATTTAAAAAACACACAGCCAACTCTTCCATGCTACATAACGTATACCAATGAAAAAGTTCATAAAATTATAGAATCCGGCTTTAAGGATAGTCCCCTTTTTGATGGTACGATTCAAGGTTTAGGACCAAGGTATTGTCCAAGCATAGAAACCAAACTAATTACATTTGCTGACAGGGATAAACATCAGTTATTTTTGGAACCCGAGGGAGTTGATTCACTCGAATATTATCTGAATGGTTTTTCTTCATCACTAAATTGGAGGATTCAAAATGATGCGATGCATTGTATTCCGGGATTGGAAAATGCAAAGATTTTTAAACCTGGATATGCAATTGAGTATGATTATTTTTTACCGACTCAACTTACGCATACATTAGAAACAAAGTTAATTTCCAATTTATTTTTTGCCGGTCAAATTAATGGAACTACAGGTTATGAAGAGGCCGGTTGTCAAGGTTTAATTGCTGGTATTAATGCACATTTAAAAGTGACAGGATCAGAGCCATTTGTATTGTCTCGTAAGGAGGCATATATAGGGGTTCTGATTGATGATTTGGTTACCAAAGGAGTGGATGAGCCTTATAGAATGTTCACTTCCAGGGCGGAATATAGATTGTTACTGCGTCAGGATAATGCGGATGAGCGGTTAACTCCCTTGGGTTTTAAACTTGGTTTAGTTGATAATGAAAGGTATAATCGTTTATTAAACAAATTGGCCTGCAAGGAAAGAGTAGTATCATTTTGTAAGAACTTTAGTGTTGTTCCTGATTCCGTTAATCATTTATTGCTTTTTAAAGACACCGCCGTTTTAAAACAAAATTCTAAATTAGATACTCTGGTACGACGACCCCAGTTATCTTTAATGGATTTTCTTCCGTATATTCCTAAGTTAAAGATTTTATTGGATAGTATAGATATATCTTTGCAAGAGGAAGTGTTTCAATCAGCTGAAATACTATTAAAATATGCTGGCTATATCGATCGAGAATCGGTTGTTGCTAATAAAATGGAGCGATTGGAAGACTTGGTAATTAGCGAGAAATTTCATTATGATCTAATCGAGTCTTTATCTACCGAAGCGCGACAGAAATTGGGAAAAGTTAAACCCGCTACGATTGGACAAGCAGCTAGAATTCCGGGTGTATCTCCAAGCGATATTAGTGTACTTTTAGTTTTGCTCGGAAGATAATGTTCCACGTGGAACAATTTAATTTTCAAATGTAAATATAAATACATGAATCTGGAGCAAGTTAGAAATTCAGTTAGAAACATCCCTGACTACCCAAAGCCTGGTATTCATTTTAAGGATGTCTCTACGGCTTATCAAAACAATGAAGTATTTCGTTTTATTGCATCGGCAATTTACGACAAATACCGGAAATTAGGAATTACTAAAGTGGTAGGTATTGAATCACGAGGGTTTATTATGGGAGGTGTATTGGCAGATAAACTTAATGCCGGTTTTATACCTATAAGGAAACCCGGTAAACTTCCGTCAAAGACTTATTCGCAATCGTATCAGTTAGAATATGGTTTCGATACGTTGGAGATCCATCAGGATGCTCTGGTTAAAGATGATGTGGTCCTTATTCATGATGATCTATTAGCAACAG
>CAIYTJ010000692.1 GCA_903929065.1 uncultured Bacteroidales bacterium
ACCATCGTAACTCAGGAAATAATTAGTGCCAATGGATTGGTTTTTAATGTGCAGGCGCTCTTCGGTGCCGTTCATTATTTCGTCCATTGCTTCGTCAGGAATATCTGCAACAGCAGTTTTCAAGGTACAATCGTATTTTTCCAGAATGGCTTCAATCTGCCAGAAAATAGTCGTTGGTTTGTGTTTTCCAAGCGGCGAAATGGCTCCGTTGTAAATGCTCAGTTTTCTGTCCGGAACAATTTTGTCCATATCAATCTGGTTCACAAAACCAAGACCTTTGCAATGCGGACAAGCGCCATGAGGTGAATTGAACGAAAAATTATGAGGAGCCGGTTCGTCATACGAAATGCCGCTGGTCGGGCACATCAGCATTTTGCTGAAATAACGTGCTTCGTCCTTGTCTTTTTCGAGCAACATCACAATGCCGTTGCCTTGCTGCATGGCCTTTTGCATAGATTGTTTCAGACGGGCGCGGTCTTTTTCGGCAACCAGCAATTTGTCAATCACCACTTCGATATCGTGGTTTTTGTATCGGTCGAGCTTTAAACCGTGAGTAGCTTCGCGAATCTCGCCATCAATGCGAACGTTCAGATATCCTTTTTTTCGGATTTGTTCAAACAATTCTTTATAATGTCCTTTTCGGCCACGTACCAATGGTGCTAGCAGAAAGGTTTTTTTGCCTTCGTAATCTTTCAGAATCAAATCCACAATCTGGTCTTCGGAATATTTCACCATTTTCTCGCCTGTTACGTACGAAAAAGCTTCACCGGCGCGCGCAAAAAGGAGACGCAGGAAGTCATAAATCTCGGTGGTGGTACCAACGGTAGAACGTGGATTTTTATTGGTGGTTTTTTGCTCAATGGAAATTACCGGGCTTAAACCGGTGATTTTATCCACATCGGGACGCTCCATCGTGCCCAAAAAACTGCGGGCATAAGCCGAAAAGGTTTCGATATACCGCCGTTGTCCTTCAGCAAAAATGGTATCGAAAGCCAGTGATGATTTTCCGCTGCCGCTCAGTCCGGTGATTACGGTGAGTGCATCGCGGGGAATGGAAACATCGATATTTTTCAGGTTATGTACGCGGGCGCCAATAACCTCCACTTTCTCTGAGGCATCGAGCGGTTGTATGTCGGTATTTGTTGTCAAAACGGTCATTTTTTTAGAACTTGCAAAGATACGAAAATGAAATTATGTTGCATCATAAACCTTTTGTAAATTACTTTTGTTGAATTAATATCATCTTTTTTATGATTATCATTACACATTAACTATCTTTGCATTCTGGAATCAAAATTGAAACATAAAAATATTACCATGGACCAAATTACAAAACGACTTTCGTTGCTTCGCGACGCCATGAAACAACAGGGCATTTCTGCCTGCATTATACCGGGCACTGACCCGCATGCCAGTGAATATATCGCCGATTTTTGGAAGGAACGCGTCTGGATTTCAGGGTTCGACGGCTCTGCCGGAACGGCTGTGGTTACGCTTACCAGTGCCGGATTATGGACCGATTCGCGCTATTTTCTTCATGCAGCCGAACAATTGGAAGGAACCGGAATTGAGTTGATGAAACAGGGTTTGCCCGAAACGCTGGAGATTTTACCCTGGCTGGCCACACAACTCAAAGCGGGCGAAAAAGTGGGTGTAAATGCACAAATGTTCTCCGTAAATGCTTATTCGGCCATGAAATCGGAACTCAGCATGAGCAACCTAGAACTGGTTTCCATCGATTTACTGGCCAAAGTCTGGACTGACCGCCCTTCGTTGCCATTGAATCCGTTTTTTGTTTTCGATACCAAATATTCTGGAAAACCGACCACCGAAAAACTCACTGCTGTACGTGCCGAAATGAAAAAAGCGCATGCCGATGTTTTTGTGATTTCCGCGTTGGACGATATCGCCTGGCTGTTTAATATCCGCGGAAATGATGTGGCTTACAATCCGGTGGTGATTGCTTACGCTTTGGTCGAAAGCGATAAAGCCACGTTATATATTTCGACCGAGAAACTGACTGCTGAAACTTCGGCCTATCTCAAAGCCCAGGGCGTAACAGTTGCTCCGTATCTGGCTATTTATGATGAACTGAAACAAATTCCGGTTGCAAAAGCCGTTTTGATTGATGGCGGCAAACTGAATCAGGCGTTGTTCGAATCCATTCCTGCCGGTTGTGCCATCCGCAATTCCATGTCACCGGTTTTCAAACTGAAAAGCGTGAAAAACGAAGTGGAAATGACCGGCGTTCGTCTTGCCATGGCTAAAGATGGTGTGGCGTTGACCCGCTTTTTTATGTGGCTGGAAGAAAACCTGAATTCGGGACAATTGACCGAAGTTTCCATTGACAAGAAATTATACGAATTCCGCAGCAAACAGGAAAATTTTGTGGGCGAAAGTTTTGGAACCATTGCCGGTTATGCAGCCCACGGTGCCATTGTGCATTACAGTGCCACACCCGAAAGTGCTTCCACCCTGAAACCTGAAAATATCTTTCTGCTCGATTCAGGCGGACAATTCCTCGATGGAACGACCGACATAACCCGAACAGTGGCATTAGGAACGCCAACAGCGCAACAAAAAACCGACAACACATTAGTATTAAAAGGTCACATTGCGCTGGCAAAAGCGATATTTCCTTCGGGAACTCGTGGTTCCCAACTTGATATTCTGGCACGTAAAGCCATGTGGGATTTGGGCTTGAATTATGGTCATGGAACCGGTCACGGGGTTGGACATTTTCTGAATGTACACGAAGGACCGCAAAGTATCCGTATGGACGAAAACCCGACAGTTTTGCAACCCGGCATGATGCTTTCCAATGAACCCGGAATGTATCGTACCAATGAATACGGCATCCGCATTGAAAATCTGGTGCAGGTTGTTCCGGCACAAAAAACGGAATTCGGACAATTCCTGAAGTTCGAAACACTGACACTTTTCCCAATCGACCAACATCTGATTAACTTCGATATGCTGAACAATTCGGAAATTGATTGGTTGAATGAATATCATCAAAGGGTTTACGACATTCTTTCGCCCAAATTGAATGAATATGAACGTGAATGGTTGAGTAAAAAATGCAGTCCGTATATTCGGGTGAATTAGTAAACTTGTTGATTAGTTTATCAGTTAATTGGTTAATTGGTTCATCGGTTCATACTGTATTGAACGAATTAACCAATTAATAAATCAACCAATTCACCAACAGAAGGCAATGAATTTTAATATAAAGGATTCCATACTCGGAAAATCAGCAACAACCGCTGAAAAGTACGACCCAACACTTTTATTCCGCATTCCACGTTCCGAAAACCGGATTCATTATGATTTACATGATGATAAGCTGCCTTTCGTTGGGTATGATGTATGGAATTGTTACGAAGTCTCATTTCTGACCGATAATGGTTTGCCGGTTTCGCGGGTAATGAAGCTGGTTTATGCAGCTGACAGCCAATATCTGGTTGAATCGAAATCATTGAAATTATACCTCAATAGTTTCAATATGGATCATTGCGGAAAAACGATCAATGATGCCGAACAACGGGTAGGAGTGACCATTTCACAGGATTTGAGTAATCTCCTCGAAACGCAGGTTTATGTTTCATTATTTCACTCCAAGTGTGAGGTGCGCAAACCTTTCCCGACGTTTATAAATGTTGATTTGGCTTCACAGATACCGTTGAAATTGCAGGAATCCATTCATTTTACCCGTTTCACCGAATCGCCTGATTTGATTCGCTGCGAAAAGACCGAAGCGCTGCATTCCTGTCTTTTCCGCACGGATTTGTTGCGTTCCAATTGCCGGGTAACCAACCAACCCGACTGGGGCGATTTGTTTGTGGAAATAACGGCACACCGCGATATAGATTTGAGTTCCATCATGGAATATCTGGTTTCATTCCGGAAGGAAAATCATTTTCACGAAGAAGTGGTGGAAATGATATACAAACGGTTCTGGGATATTTTTGAACCGGAAACGCTTATGGTGGCGGCCATGTACACACGTCGCGGCGGCATTGATATCAATCCGATCCGTGCTTCCCATCCCGAATTGATTGATGAAACACTGGTCAGCACCAAGTTGATGGTGGAAAAAACACAGCGACAATAATTGTTTCCTGAAACTTATGGAAAGGTCTTGTAAAATCCAAAAATCGTAGTATCTTTGCACCCGCTAACACAGCAAGCGGCTGTGGCGTAATTGGTAGCCGCGCCAGACTTAGGATCTGGTACCGAGAGGTGTGTGGGTTCGAGTCCCTTCAGCCGCACGAAAAATCCCGATAATCTAACGATTGTCGGGATTTTTTTATTGATGCTATTGATTATTGCCAAATCACCACTCCGGCAATATCCAGGTCTTTGGAACCGAGAATGATTTTGGCATTGGTAGGAATATTAATACTTACTTTGGTTGAGGAATAATTAATTGCCACCCAGAAACCATCGCGCCAGTTTACCATTACACCTTCGGGTTGTTCGTTGGTGGTAATGCCGGCCGCTTCAAAGGTTTTTTTCAGAATTTCTTTCTCCAGTTTGCCGTTTTCGGTATCCGTGCCAATGTAAGTCACACTTCCTTTTCCCACGCGGCGATGAACCACCGAAGCTTTTCCGGCATAAAACTGGTCGGCATAAGTGGCCCAGGTTTCCGTTCCGAAATATGGTTCAAGAATGTCTCCCCACGTATTCCAACAGTATTTCTCCCCATTGAACGTTACGTTAGCTTTGGTTTCTGAACTCATTTCGTCGTACATCGGGATTTTAGCACCAATCAAACCGGCTATCGCATCTGCCCACGGTGCTTCAAAGAAATGTCCGTTGCGGTCTTTCAATCCGGTGCGGCAAGTCAGAATCAGTTGTCCGCCATTTTCCACGTATTTTTTCCATTTGGCAATCAAATCCTTGTCGACAAGCTGGTAGGCTGGTGCCACCACCACCGGATAAGCCGAAAGATCGCGGTCTTCGCCTACAATATCCACCGGAACGCAAAGCGATTTTAAGGAAGAATAATATCGGGTGATATGATTTATTTCGTTCCACTTGTAGGTTTGCGGTTGAATTTCGGTTTCCCAAACGTTATCAGGATTAAACAACAAAGCGGTTTTGCGGGTCGCAAATTCTGCCGGCATGGAAACGTTCGGTTTATAAAGTTTGCGCAACTCACGGATTTCTTTCATAAACCGGCTGTATTGCTGACCACCGAAAAGTTCGGTCACACCATCCGTTCCAACCATTCCGTAGTGAAATTGCTCACTTCCAAACAGCGGCTGACGGAAACGGTACGAACAAACAAAATCCAGTCCGCCGGCAAATGCATTCCAGAGCCAGGCATGAATTGCGCCCGGATAGGGAAGCGGATTGTAGGTTCCCCAGTTTACCTGCCCCGGTTGAAGTTCCATCACGCCTGTAACGCCTTTGAGCGGTCGAAAGAAATCATTTGCCCACGAAATGCGCCACGGATCGCCCAGGCGGAAACCCTGATCGCCCAGTCCTTTTGAATAACCGGCCACCGGATACATGGTGTACGAAATAAAATCCAGGTCTTTATTTCTCCACGGATCGACATCGGTGTGAATATGCATGAAATTGGTGGTAACAAACTGTGATTTGGATACGTTTTCACGCAGCGTGTTGTATTGCATGGAAATAAATCCGGCACATTCGTCGGCAAAAAACCGTTTGAAATCAACCAGCGAAGTGGTACTTGCCGGTCCCGCATTCATTCTCAACTTATTCGGTATTTCAATCTGATCGAAAGTGGTGTAAACCCCCGACCAAAAAGCCGTTCCCCAGGCATTATTCAGGTTGTCAATCGTTTTATATTTCTTTTGAAGCCAATTGCGGAAACTGATTTGTGCAGCCGGACTGTAATCGTATGCGCCATAATGCGATGGTTCATTATCAATCTGCCAACCCCAGATTCGTTTGTCGTTGCCATAATGCTTTGCCATGGCTGCTACCATTTTGGTGGTCATTTCGCGGTATTTCGGACTTGAAAACGAACCGTGCGTACGTGTGCCGTGCTGAGCGGTTTGTCCGCTTTGTAGTTCAATCAGCACTTCGGGATATTTACGCACCAACCAAACCGGCGGAGTAGCCGACGAAGTGCACATAATTACTTTCAGATTGTGTTTTGCTGCCAGTTCCACGGCTTTATCCAGCCATTTAAAATCGAAATTTCCTTCGGCAGGTTCCATTTGTGCCCAGGCAAATTCAGCCATGTGCGTGAATTCGAAGCCCATATCTGCCATTTTCTTGAAATCGCGGTCCCATTGATCCGGATTCCATGCCTCGGGATAGTAATACACACCGGTTTCAACCATTTTTTCAGGTTTAAAAAATTCCTGCGCTTTCGCAGCAAAGGTAAATGCAATCAAAAAGCCAATTATGATTATTTTCTTCATAAACTTATGTGTTAGAAAGTTTCTGTTTGTTTTGCAAAGCTAGCTATAAAAACTGAAAATTGAACAAAATTCGGATCAAAATAGTTTGAAAATTTCACTAAATGAAAATGATTCAACAGCAGATTTGTTTCAATAAAAATCAGTACTTTTGTAATCAGAAAAAATATAAAACAAAATAAAATGGAAAATCAGGAAAACCAGTTAAACATTGAACTTTCGGCAGAAATTGCTGAAGGAATTTATTCAAATCTTGCTATCATTTCTCATTCAAGTTCCGAATTTGTAGTTGATTTTGTACGCATTATGCCCGGCACTCCAAAGGCAAATGTAAAATCACGGATTATTCTGACTCCGGAACATGCCAAACGGTTGCTTTTTGCCCTGCAGGAAAATATTGCCAAGTACGAGCAGCAAAACGGTAAAATTAAAATTTCAGATAATGGATTTGTTCCACCGGTGCCAATGGCTTTTGGTGGTGGTGAAGCATAAATTAGTTAATAGTTATTTGTAAAAAAAAAGAGTTGATTTCTAAATTGAAATCAACTCTTCTTTGTTTGTGTTTATTTTGTTAATAGAAATTCAATCAGCTATTCCATTTTATTGTAATATTAATTAGATTTGAAATTCGAAAATATATCATTTTATCTCAAAAATTACCAAATCAACATCACGATCTTTTCCTATAACTAATTTTTGATTATCTGGATTGTAAGCTACACTTTGGCCTCCGTAGGTTTGTCCTTTCCAGGGTCCGTTAGATATTTGTCCTACAAGGTTTGTACCTATTACAGGACAACCAACCGTATTTGCCACATTTTTTACCACTTTTACCAAATCTTGTCCATGAGCAGGCCAGTCTTTTTCTAATGCAGCCCAGCCATACGGAATAAAAACAAAATCAGGCTTCTGATTTTTCATGCTTTGTATTAAATCATCCATAAATGAATCTGCACAAATCATTAATCCAACAACTCCAAAACGTGTTTTTACTGTTTGAACACCATTACCGACCGAATAGGGCGGATTCATCAATTCCGGCAGAACATTAATTTTCCTGTGCTTTAGCAAAATCTTACCATTATCATCAATAATAATGGCTGAATCGTACAGTTTTTCTCCATCTTTTTCGTCTAAGCCAATGCAAATATGCATCTTATATTTAATTGCGAGCGAACAAATGAACTCACTGTCTTTACCCGGTATAGGACAAGCATGTTGAAATGCTTCCGGATTTTCCCAACCCAATATAATGGATTCAGGAAAAATGATTACATCGACGTTTTCTTTTTTTGCAGCTATAAGTGCATTTTCAATTCTTATTAAATTACCCGAGCGATCGCCATCAAGACAAATAAGCTGAGCCATTGCTATTTTAATCGGAAAATGGTTAAGGTTTGATGCCATGGTTGTTACAAAAGAAAGAAACACAAGAGAAATACTGATGATTAGTTTTGTTTTCATGATTATTTTTTAAATAAAAATTCTAACGGAATATTAAACCTGCTATTCCACGATTTTTCACTATGATCATGTCCGGGAAAGAATTTTGTTATCCAGTTTTTTTCTGAAAATCCTTTTTCTTTAACGACTTCGTCCACTTTTTTCTGTAAAGGTGGATACATGGCATCCAGCGTTTTATCGCCATAATCGAAGTAAATTTTATGATTCGCCGGATTTGGCAAGTTCAATTTCAAATAGTTTACAAATGCTTCTGGAACCGGATTGTTTTCGGCTACAAAGATTCCCGGCCAATGTGTAGAAAGGCAGGCTGCACCGCCAAAAACAGTTGGATATTCGCAAATGGCATACATCGAAATCAGGCCGCCCATACTGCTTCCTGCAACGAATGTATGTTTCATGTCTTTATAAACAGAATATTTTTTATCAATAAACGGTTTTAACTCAGTTACTAAAAATTTGAGATAATTATCTGAAACCGGTTGGAAAATGTCATTTGTTCTTCCCGTTGAATGAAGTTGTTTGGTCACGTAATCTTTTTGATCTTTTGCCAGTGATTCAAAGGGTTTTTGAGGAAAATAATCGGTATGTCGGGTTTTGCCTCCATTGTCAATGCCAACAACAATAAATTCCTGAACTTTTGCATTTTTCATAAGATCGGAAGCAACATCATCCACTTCCCAACTTTGATGATTCCAGGTTGTGGAAGGATCGAAAAGCATTTGTCCGTCATGCATATACAAAACGGCATATTTCTTCTTCGGATTATAATTTTCCGGAAGCCAAACTTGAACATTTCTGGAAGTTACAAATTTTGAAGGAAAATCTTCGTATAAATCAATTTTGCCATTGGAAGGTTTTTGATCCTGAATTTTTGGTAAAAGAAACTCTACCGGTATATTCAGCCGTTTACTCCATGCAATTTCGTTATGCTCGTCTTTTTGGTAAATTTTCGACATATATGAATAGTCATTAAAACCTTTTCCTTTGGCAATTAAATCGACAAAGGATTGAGTCATTTCATAATTTTTATCACTCTCACCGGTACCATAATCCATATAAATTATGTGACCGAAAGACGAAGCCATGTTTTGTTTTAAATAATCAAAGGTAGCCGCTGGAATTTCGTAATTTGGTTCAATGGAACTTAACCATGCCGTTGATAAACACGCAACTCCGCTGAAAACAGCCGGATATTCAGAAATGGCATAAATTGAAATCAGACCACCCATACTTGAACCCATCATAAAAGTGTGGTCTTTGTCGTCGAAAGTTGAAAAATTTTTGTCGATATAGGGTTTCAGCTCTGAAACAATGAATTTCAGATAGTTATCTCCATTGGCAGATTTACCGTTGCAATATTTCTCAGAAAGTTTCTTTTGTGTCTGCTCCGTTAATTGATTGAATATTTTATTCGGGAAATACTCAGAAATCCTTTCCGAACCGTTATTCCAGATTCCAACCACAATACAACGTTCAATTTTCTTATCCTTAATGAGTTGCGAAAAAACTTCATCCACTTTCCACTCTTTTTTATTCCAGGTCATTGTACTGTCGAACAGCATTTGACCGTCGTGCATATAAACCACGTTGTATTTTTTTGCCGTACTATAACCTTCCGGTAACCAAACATCGACGTTTCGCGCAGCAACGAATTTCGACTGAAAATTCTCAATACGCTGAATGCTTCCTGACGAAACTTTCGGAAGATTTTGAGCCTGACAAAACAAA
>CAIYTJ010000693.1 GCA_903929065.1 uncultured Bacteroidales bacterium
AATTGTTCCAGTTCAGTAAAATTCCATCGATGTCCATTGCATCAGCCCCATCAACATTGGACAATTTTTCCACGATGATTTTAAAGATTTTCCCAACTTCAGCATTATTCATAGGTTTCATATTTTCATTATTCAAAAGGTCGGTGGTAGAATACACCATTCTGTCTAAATTTTGTCTCTCCTTGAGTAAATTATGTTTGGGGACAAAGTTCCTGCTTAATTGTCTTGACCTTGTTGATGGTAGAGAATGAGCATCCAATAATTTTACTAATCTCGCTGTAAGGGTAATCTTTCTCTAAATAACACAAGATCTTTTGATTACGTGGCTTGCTAAGAAAATTCATTTTTGTTTCTTGTGTTCCAACTTTTCGGCCACGATATTTTCCTTTCATTTTGGCCAAAAGAATGCCCTCCTGCTGACGAATAAGAATCATTTTTCTTTCAAAATTCGCCATAATCGATAAAATGCTAATTATCATACTGCTTACTTCATCTTCCGTTCCATCACTTTTAAAATTTGTGAGGTTTGGATTTCGACACACAATTCTTACCCCAAGTGATGTAAGTTTCTGCCAGGTCAGTAATACATCGATGGTACTTCTGCCTAATCGGTCAATAGAATGGATTTCGAGGTGGGTCAATTTCCCTTGATTAATCAACTCTTTTATCTGTGAACCTTTTGGCCGCTCAAAAAAGTCAATACTGCCAGAACACTTGTCTGTGAATACGTAATCAAAACCAACTATGTCTTGAAGTTGCCTTTCCTCATTTTGTTCAAGTGTACTAATTCTAGAATAATAGACCTTCATAATGATACTATTTATATGTCCTGTGCTTATTAAGCTAATTTAGTAAATATATTTAATATAATGCTCTATTTCAGCCTTTTAAATTCATTTCTTTCAATACTCGTTAGGGTGTAGTCTAAACCGGTATTGTCTTGTAAAGATCCGCAAGAAGCACATCCCATGTTATTGATTTAATAAACACTTTTTGAGGTGACCCTATTTTATTATCTTCGTGCCAACACCGAAGAAATGATAAACTATATAGATAATATAAATGAAATTCTGAGACCAAAGATAACTGAACCAGAGGTTGTCCTTGATCTCTTCGCTGGTTGTGGTGGATTATCTTTAGGCTTTGAGGCGGCAGGATATAAGACTATTGGTTATGAAATGGATAATTTAGCCTCCTCTACTTACAACAAAAATCTGAGTGGAAGTTGTAACCCGGTTAAGCTTGAAGTTGGTTTTGAATATCCAAAGGCAGAGATTATTATTGGTGGACCTCCTTGTCAGCCTTTTAGTGTCGGCGGACTTCAAAAAGGTATCGAAGATTCGAGAGATGGATTTCCGATTTTCATTGATGCCGTAAAAAGGTTACAACCAAAAGTTTTTATGTTTGAGAATGTTCGTGGCTTGCTCTATAGTAATAAATGGTACTTTGAATTAGTATTATTGGAACTCAGTAAGCTGGGGTATATTATTGACTATAAACTATTAAATGCTGTTAATTTTGGTGTACCACAAAATAGAGAAAGACTTTTTGTAATTGGCCATAGGGGAAAATTTAATTTTCCAAAACATAGTAAACATAAAGTAACAGTTGGCGAAGCCATTGGAGATATAATGTTTACAACTCCTCCCGAAAGTAAATATTTTACACCTTCTATGGATACCTATGTTGCAAAATACGAAAAAGCATCTTCGTGTATTAATCCTAGGGATTTATATGCAGACAAGCCTGCAAGAACATTGACTTGTAGAAACTTGGCAGGTGCGACAGGGGATATGCAACGAGTGAGATTAAACGACGGCAGACGAAGGAGATTACTTCATAAGGAAGCCTCCAGATTACAAAGTTTCCCAGACTGGTTTGAATTTATCGGGAATGAAACGCAAAGATTTAACCAAATTGGTAACGCTGTTCCGCCTCTTTTTGCCTATCAAATGGCATTATCATTAAAAGAGTGTTATCGCTTAGGAGAGCTACATTCAAAAGAGGAAATTATTGAAATGAATATGAAGCCTAACCAGATACTTACACTTTTTTAAGTTGAAGAATTATATTCCAAACAGCGTTAAACCTATTGAAATTCGAAATAAGATTAATGAAGCACTCGAAATTTTAGAATGTGTTGGAATACCAATGGATAAAACCGAAAGAGGATTGGAAAAGATGGCGGAATGTTTTTTAGCTGTTGCTGGAGTTTTTGATGATTGGTCAACGGCTAAAGAGAACTTAAATCTTAAATCTAGAGATATTATTAATATTTTAAACCAACATTTCAATGAAAATATCTCTCCTGGTTCATATGATGACATTAGGAGAAAAGACTTGAAACCACTTGTACTCGCTGATATTATTATAAACAGTGGCGTAAGCAAAGGTTCTGCTACGAATGATCCCACTAGAGGATATGCTCTTCATCCTCATTTTAGAGAACTGATTATCTCTTATAATACAATGTTTTGGGAGCCCACCTTGCACTTGTTCAAAGAAACAAGACCATCACTTTCTGAAATTCTTTCAAGGAAAAGAGATTTGCAAAAGATTCCTGTTAGGATGCCAGATGGTAAAAGGATTGAACTTTCTTTAGGTGCACACAATGACCTTCAAAAAGCAATCATCGAAGAGTTCTTACCTCGATTCGGCAGCGATTGTGATGTGTTATATATTGGAGATACATCAAACAAAATATTGCATATCGAAGAAGACAAACTTAAAGGACTAAAGTTTTTTGAACTTTCACACGATGAATTACCTGATGTAATTGCCTACAGCGAGAAAAACAATTGGCTCTATTTAATAGAAGCTGTACACAGCTCAGGTCCGATGAGCGAAATGAGAGTTTTAGAGTTGAAGAAACTATTAATAGACTGTAGTGCTGAACTGATATTCGTTACCGGGTTCTTAACCAAAACAGAATTCAGGAAATGGATGCTCCATATTGCTTGGGAGACCGAAGTTTGGATTGCAGAGAATCCGGATCACTTAATTCACTTCAATGGACACAAATTTCTTGGGGCATATTGATAATTATGAATATTACCATTCCATTTTGGGGTGACATACATAAAGCAATTTAGATTCCATTTTACTAAGAAGGAGATCCCGGGTAAATTGTTCCAAATATTATCTGGGACGTGTGAGGCCATAGCCTAGAAACAATTATCTCTCCGGTACGGGTCTTCAGATGCAAATATGATCTGGGAGGGGCTTAAAATATCTTCAACCCATAAACTCCCGCCAATCCATCGGCGGGTATTTTTTTGAGAAGCAATTAAATTGTTTTATAAATTCTTTTTCTTTTCTTCTCTTTTCCTCTTTTTCTTGTTCCGGCGTAATTTTGTCCTGTGTTTGTAAATTTTGTTCGCTCATTGTATTTGTTTCTATATAAATAGTAGGAAAAGTGAAAATTGCATTACAGATTTCACTTTTCCCGAAAAAAAAATTAATAAAAGGTTGAGATTCACGTTTGGGATAATACTATAAGCTCCCAACAAACAAGAGAATAAACACAGGATAAGTTCAAAAGCCTTAGAATACGGGGTTTAGCAATTGCTGACACACTTAGAACAGGAGGAACGAATATCCATCCATTTTACGACATAAATATCACCTCCAAAACAACCTTTTAATCCTCAATAGGTTAGAAAATAACCATTTTTTGAAGGGGCTTCGAAATGGATCTTCGATCTTATTGGTGAATTTAGTCATTGGCACTTTTAAAAGATGCAAGTCCCAATCGATGATTGAATGATTAATCGTTTTCATATTTTATTCTCTCTTAATATGCTGATATAGGCTAAGATAAGCCACTTTCTTGACAATCCTCAAGTTTAAGACAACTAAAATGAGAACCGGGACAACTTCATTTCAGGTGACAGGAAGGAAAAAAGAAAACCCCAACAACTACTTAA
>CAIYTJ010000694.1 GCA_903929065.1 uncultured Bacteroidales bacterium
AATTATCCCGGGAATAAAAAATTTTCCGTGTTTTTTCAAAGAAAACTTTTGATCGATTGTCAACAACCTGAAATAAATATAATATACAGGATATGAAAAAAGTGATAAAAAGTTAAAGATAAGATCAAAGTAGGGAAAAATTTTGGGGAATGGAGCAAAATACAAAAAATGAGCAAAATAGATTACTAAGGGCAAGTACATAAGTCTCCCGAAGAAAGAACGAGGAACGCTGTGACTCTTTGGATTATCAGACAGAACGACAACCCAAAACAGACACACAAATACAGGAGCAATCAGAAATATAACTCGTAACATACTTAATTGTTACAAAACTAAAACTAAAATTGAATAAAATACAACTATCAGGGGTTATTTTAGCTTTTATTAATAATTTGTATTTTAGAAAGCATACAAATCCTCAATGGGTTCTGTTTCGTATACATTTTAGATGTCTTTTACTTTATTGGACAGATATATTTACTTTTTGGATAGATATTTTTATGTTTTGGATAGATGTTTTTATTTATTGGACTGTCGAAATATGAGGTGAACATTACTTTTGTTGCATTAATTAAAACAAATTTTAATAAATGTATTTATGAAAACTGTACTCAATCTCACTTTGCTTTTGCATAAGCTATGCAACCAAAGAAATGTATTTGATTATGTTAGTAATCACAAGCAAGTTTACTTGAAATTATTGTTGATTTTGCTAATCTTTTCATCTCCTAATTTAATTAAGGCCAATACGGTTTTTAATGCAGATAACAGAGATCATTATAAAATATCAATGAGCACAGGAAACAATGGGAATGATGGTTTAAATTCCGTTGATGTAAGACTATTGGTTTACGATGCCAATGGTATTGATGATTACATGCCAAGTGCAGATTTATATTTCTACGAAGACAATGGGACACTTACCAAAATTGCTACACTTGGAAGTGCTATTGGTTCAAACACTGCCTATTGTACTCCGAATAATACAACAAACTCAGGGTATTATGTAAATTGGGGAGGTTCGCAAAATAGTGATGGATATCTTTATTTAACAGGAGCATGGGTCTATCCTCAACGCCTTACCGGTAAAAATTTAAAGTTTCGTTTACATTACAGATGGGACAGGGATCATGATGGGATTCCAAGTGGAACTACAAATACAGGGATAAATGCGACAGATGCTTCAGGAAATCAGGTAGGTGATTATGATATGTCCGTACAACTTCCCAGATATAAGGTTATAACTACTTCATTAGACTATGAACCAAAAGTAAATAACAATGTACATTTTATTTATAATATCAATAGTTCGTCTTCTTTGATAAATACTATGTCATTTATTTCAAATGGAGCTACTTTAAAGACGTTCGCATCACCTATTGTTGGCTCATCAAAGGATACAACTATAAACTGGTCTCCTAATTTCAATGCAGCAACTTCAATCACAATCCGTTATAGTTACACTTTTAGCAACTTCAGTAATTCTTATACTCCCGGATGTGCAGACAAAACTTACACCTATGATTCAACGTTTACAAATCCAGGATTTAAGTATCCGGTAAATGTTGTAAGTACTTATAATCCCAGCAAACAAAATATCAATATTACATGGTCAGCTGGAAACACTACATTGGGAAATGATGTAAAGTATTATGTAAAACGCGGTAATACGCTTCTAACACCAACACCAATAACAGGATTGAGCTATACTGATCCTGCATTTGGGCAGGCAAGCACATGGAACTGGAACAAATATAGCTATACAGTATATTCTGTATCTGCCAAACCAAACTCCAGAATGGCAAGCGCAGACTCGATACCCAGTTTGAAAACCAATTTCTCAGTATCAACCAGTCCCAATATACCAAATTTCAAAGACTTTGTATTGATACCTCATCCCACCAACGGAACTATTCTGCCTTATATGGAAGTTAAATGGGACAGCACACAATGGTCACCACAAAATAATATCAGCAACTCTACATTAAAATTATATCACAGACCTTCTTCAACAATGACTTTTAGTCAATATAATTTAGCTGCAAATACACAGGGCTACACTGATAATACAGTCACTGATAACAGCAAGCATTTTTATAAACTGGAAGTAAATGTCTTTGGACAAATATTTTCTCAAATTGACAGTGAAACGGTTGTTAAAAAAGTGGTTTTTAAAAGTATAAAGGCAACAAAAAATACCGTTGGAGATCGTATACAATTATCATGGGAAATTGATAGATTGGATTTGTGTGACCGGTTCGAAATATACAGATCGTATTCTAAAGACTCATCAGGTATAGATATAAATTCTACCCCTCAGATGGTTCAGCAACTTTCTGCACAAACTGTTTATACATCATGGGATGACATGACTGCTGCTCCGGGAATTGTTTATCAATATTATATAAAAGCATATAAAACAGGGTTAGATGGAGTCTTACGTTGGACGCTGTCCAAAACTGACATTGGTTTCAGAATGCCTGTAGGAACCGTAACAGGACGAATAACGTATGGTGGCGGTACTGCAGTCGGAGGAGTTTCTTTGTATGTAAACAGCTCCAACTTAGATGATAATCTGCTTTACAAGAGTATGCAATTTAAAGGGAGCAGTACGCAAAGGGGTGAAGTAGCACTTACAAAAGTGCAACATGGTTGTGTGAAAAATGGTTTCACTTTACAGACCTGGATGCTTTCAAGTCGTCCCACAATGTTTTCTCCTATTTTTGAAGTAAGTAAGGAGTACTCTATTGGTATCCGTAATGATAGTGTTTTGGCATTTATCGGTACCTTTGATGTAAATAAACCTTCACTAAAATGCAAACTGCCGTCAACAGTGACAGAAAACTCCTATTTTCATCTTTCAGTAAGTCTGGGCAGCAATGATAGTATAAAATTTTATATCAATGGACAAAAAGCAGCAAAAGGGAAACTTGCCTCTCATATTAGTACTTGTTCTTTTGCGGATGAAGTGCTTGATGCCACAACGGGATCAGTTGTAACGGCCAGAACTAAAACCTATATTGCTAATAAAACCGATAACACACAGACCAAAGTGGGTGCGTATAGTGGCGTAATTGATGATGTACGTTTGTGGAGCACAGCTCTTGCTGACACCATAATCTCCGGCAATTATAATCATTATCTGGGAGGAAATGAAACCGGCTTGATTGGTTACTGGCCATTGGATGAAGGTATTAATTCCAGGGCTTTTGACTGCTCCAAAACAGATCAGAACTATAATGAACACCATATTAATTTCTATGGAGCTAACACTTCTACTTATGTTCCAAGCCAGAGTCAATTATCTATAAAAGGAGTTACGGACAGTGATGGAAGTTATATAATACGTGGAATTCCATTTAGTGGAACCGGATCTACCTATTCTGTTCAACCTGTTCTAGGAACTCATAAATTTGAACCTTCTCAACTGGTACGTTATATTTCTCCATCCAGTCTGGTTCATAACAGTTCTGATTTTACCGATAAATCTTCTTTCTCGGTAAAGGTGAAAGTAACCTATCAAAATACGACCTATCCGGTTGAAGGAGTCTCTTTTCTTGTTGATCAGAATCCTTGTGTGATTGAATCAACTATTATAGTTACCGATAAAACAGGAGTGGCAATACTTGATGTGCCAATTGGACAACATTATATAAAAGCTCAACTTAACGGACACCAATTCGCTTATGATGGCAGATACCCTGCTGGATTGGGGAAAGTAGATGTTACACAAGCTTTTGGTGAAAGTACCATGGCTAAAGGTATTTCATTTATTGATACCACAAAGGTAATTGTAGTTGGACGTGTAGCCGGCGGCATTCCTCAAAGTAATATTCCTGTTGGGTTTGGAAGAAAAGTGACAGCAAATACACCGGTTGCAAATAGAAGCGCAGCCAACATTGGACAGGCAACTATAATCCTACAGCCAACAAAATATGCAACGCTTTATAGTTTGAATGATACTACAGTTACAAAAACACTATCCAGTGATAGTAAACGTTTTGCAAGTATTGCCAGTGTATTACCCGGAGTAGATATAATTAATATAAAGACTGACCCGATAACCGGCGAATACATGGTGAAATTACCACCAATTGACTGGACTGTAAACAAAGTAACTACTATTGATAAAAACAATTCTACAATAGATATTTTAAACGGATCAACTCCTTCATTTACAACCAATCCGTTGTTTAAAAATTCCGATACATTATCCATTGAAAATAAACTGGACTCATTCAGTTATAATGTCAAACGTAATTTTACTTTCAGAGTCCAACCTTCAATAGAAGTAACTGATGTTACCCTGGGTTCTCAAGGTGCTTTCGGAGAAAAATATTACTATGTATTGAATCAACTAACCGGGAAAAATGATACTGTTATTCTGTATGATGCTAAATTGAACTATAAATATTCAAAACCGGTTTTTGTAATGGGGAAGAAATATGTATTTAAAATAAAAGCTTTTGAAAGGTATTTCCGTTCAGCAAAAGACAGCACTGATGTTTCTTTATCCGGTGCATCTGTAACAGTAGAAAATGCAATGGGGAAATTAATTAAATCATTAGACCCTGCTGATCCTGCTAATGACAGCATACCCACTCATGAATTGACACTAAATAAAAATGGATTTAAATACTATGAATTTTTAACCGGATTCCCAAATCTCACAACACCTTCCGATGGTTTACCAATGAATATTACTCTAAATTACAACAATACAGATTATGAATGGAGTCAGAATGGCTCATTCAGTGGTATAGTTTTAGGTTCAGAGCCCATATCCGGAACTAATTTTGTAACCCAAGGCCCAATTATTCCATTGGTAGTGTTACGTGACCCACCGGGATCAAACAGTTATGCATATATGGAAACCGGTACAACTTTAACTTACAATGTTTCGAGTCAGACTAATTTTAATCAAAGTTCATCGGGCTCAGCAACTCTGAAACTCGGAGCCGATGTTCAATATGGAATTGGATTTGGTTTTATTAAAGTAGAAGATGCTAAATGGACCAATGACACTCATATTGGTTTTGAACAGGATTTTTCCAGATTTACAGGAACATCAACAGAAAAAAGTCTTACATTGACCGAACGGATTCAAACCTCCAGTTCACCCGATTTTGTTGGTTCTAATGCCGATGTATATATTGGAACTTCAACAAATGTACTTATATCGCAATCAAATGTATTGGATATTGATAGAGTTGCCGGTCAATTTGTTTTAAATAAATCAGTACAGGAAACATCCAATACTAAAGCTGCAACTGAGTTCAGATTTAGTCAGAATGAGATTTTAACCGCTCAAATACCAATGTGGAAAAAGAAATTTCCGGCCTTATTTGGAAATACTGTTTTAACCTTAGCCGAATTTAATGCAAAAAAAACCGGATCAAGTATAACTACAAAAAATCAATACATCACCTATCTGGATCCCAGCGATCCAAGATATGGAATGGATAAAACAACCTATGCTGTTTTACGTCCTGCTTCGAATACAAAGCTGCATGATGAGGTTGATTCAATTGCCACACAAATCAGAAGCTGGCAAAATGTTATCAGTTCAAATGAATCAACTAAATATCTGGCCAGAAGCAATAAAAATTATGATGTAACTAATATTTCTTTTGATACAGGTTCTTCCATTGAACGTTCATATACTTATTCTGACAATACTACTACCAGCAGTGGAAAAACATCCAACGGTACTGGCATAATCGGAACCGAAGGAGGTTTGTCTTATGATGGATTTGGAATTGGATACTCTGCTGAAGTAAAAATAGGTGGCGGTGTTCAGTCTGGCAGTGAGTCCTCAACCAGTAAAACTACTACTTTCGGGTACGTTCTCTCAGATCCGGATGCTGATAACCGTTTTTCTGTCAATGTATATAGAAATAAATTCTTGTCAACAGATTTGAATGGTTTGAAAACAGATACTTTGACCGCAGCATATGCCGATAATACACTTGGAAGTTATATATTTCAGGTAGCAGGTGGTCAAACATCGTGTCCTTACGAAAGAATTGATTCTTCGATGTTTTATATGAATAACAATAAGTTGGTACAACTTGGTAACGGCACTCAGGCCATAGAAGCCCCATTTATCCGAATCAAAAGCAATACCAAAACGGATGTACCAACCGGGAAGGATGCGACTTATGTCTTGGAATTAAGTAGTAACTCTATTGTACCAACATCAAGAGCCTATATGCTTTCAGTTGATGATGCCTCAAATAAGGATGGTGCAATTATATCCATTGATGGTACGCCGTTGACAGGTGGACGATTATTTTATGTTGCTCCGGGTGAAATCCTAACTAAAACCCTTACACTCCATCAAACAAAACTGGATGTACTGGATTATAAGGGAATTAAACTCCAGTTCTCGTCACCCTGTGATAATTCAATCAGTGTATCACAGATTATCAACGCGACTTATGTTCCTTCATGCAGTGATTTGACTCTGACACTGGATAATCAGACTCTAAATACTGTAACAGGATCAAATCTGACATTAAGCATGAAAGACTTTAATCAGGAATATAAAAACTTTCTTGGTTTAAGTGTGGAATATAAAATGGAAGGAGAAACAAGCTGGCATGGAAAAGTATTTGCAAAAAATCAGCGAACCAAAAAGCTGATTACAAATGGTGCAGATATGCTTTTGCCTGATTCAACCAGCAGCTCATTTGCATATTCTTTATCTTTTGATGGATTAGCTGATGGAAATTATTCAATCCGGGCTAAAACACTGTGTCAGGATGGTATTAATATTATCAATAACATTACACCTGAATTTACAGTTGTTAAGGATATGGTATTGCCAACTGCTATGGGGCAACCTTCCCCTTCAAACGGAATTTTGACTCCTGAAACTGAAGTTTCAGTAACGTTTAATGAAAATATTCAGACAGGAAAATTAGTTTCTGATAATTTTGAGGTAAAAGGGGTCTTAAATGGCGTAGCCTTGCAACATGCCGAAGGTTTGAGTTTAAATGGGGATTCAACTTCGCTGGCATATACAGAATCGCCCATCACTCTCCAAAATAGTTCATTCTCCATAGAGGCCTGGGTTAGAACAGCATCTAATTGTACAACGATGGGTAATATCTTCACCATCGGTACCGGTACAGATAAAGTGATGCTGAATATGAAAAGAGATGCTGTTGAAGTAAGTGTAAATAATCAGATTATAGTTAGCAAATCAATAGTGACAGCACTTGATTGGCAATATATCTCTTTGAACTACAATGCCAACAACAAGTTAATTCAGGTTCATCTTATGTCGAATAGTAACGGTAGTAGTACTATTATTTCAACTACTCTTACAAATCCTGTTAGTCCTGTAGGCAGATTGTTGGTCGGAAAAGGATTTAAAGGGAATATAAATCAGGTGGTAGTCTGGAATGAAAGCCGTTCAATACTTGATTTAAGTGACATGAATGAATCAAAATCCGGAAAAGAAACAAATATCATTGGTTATTGGCCTATGGACGAGGCCTATGGAACTCTTGCTGCTGATAAAGTGAGAAGCAGAAACATGACTGTAAATAGTTCATGGTTTGTTGAGCCAAATGGTTACTCTGCATCTTTCAATGGTATTAATCAATCATTATCAATCAAAACAGCCACAATTCCGCTTACAAATAAAGATAATTTTAGTTTAGAATTCTGGTTTAAAGGCAATGCTCAAACAAATAAAACTATATTCTCTTGTGGTAAAGGAGTTGGTGATATAAATTCTACAGATAAACTTTCTATAGGTGTTAATGATGCTGGTGGGTTAATTATGAATTCAAAAGGAACCAGCTACATTATTCCTTCTGTAAATGTATTGGATGGAGGATGGCATCATTTTGCAATGAGTGTCTTACGTAATGGTAATTCTAATATTTATATTGACGGGCAGCAGAAACTTCAGTTATCTTCAAGTAAAATCGGAGGATTGGCATCTGACATGATTGCATTGGGTTCACGAAGATACGCTGACAGTACAATAGTAGATTCTAAAAAAGTTTTAATTGTTGTTCAGGATCAATACTTTAATGGAATGCTCGATGAAGTTAGAATCTGGAACAGTGCATTAGGTGCTGAAAATTTCAGATTGGACATGCGTTCCAAACTTACCGGAACAGAAAGTGGTTTGATCGCTTATTATCCATTTGAGGAGATGACGAAAGATACAGGTGGTTTGCTTCAAATTACACCTTCTTTTAATGATTGTTCTACTGAAAAATCCGGGACAGGTATTTATTCAAATTACTTAAGTTCAAGTTACAGCACTGAAACACCCGGTATAAAAGTTCCAAGACCTAAAGAAGATGTAAGCTTCTCATATACTGCAAGTGATAATAAAATTATTTTCAATGTGGATGCTCCGCTTGCAAAAATAGAGAATTGCATTCTTGAATTTGCAGTGAATAAGGTTTACGATATGAATGGGAATAAACTAGGTTCACCAATTAAATGGACTGCATTTGTGAATAATAATCGGTTGAACTGGGAAACTGAAACAGTAGATATTACCAAACAGGTTCTTGAAGCTGCTACTTTCAAAGCTACTATTGTAAATAATTCAGGTAAATATGAAAACTATGTAATCGATGGACTTCCGGGCTGGTTGAGTGTTGATAAATCGTCAGGGAGATTAAATCCGCTTCAAAAAACAGAATTAAACTTTACGATAGATAATTCAACGAATGTAGGTTCATATGAAAGCCGCATTTCACTTACTGGAAATAATGGAATTCAAGAGTTGCTTCCTGTTTCACTAAAAGTTACAGGGCCACGTCCTGACTGGACAGTGAATCCTTATGATTATGAATCGTCCATGAATATTACCGGACAAGTTCAACTTGAAGGAGTTTATCAGGAAGATACTGAAGATATTCTTGCTGCCTTTATTGGAACGCGTTGTGTCGGAATTGCCAGTCCTCAGTTTAATAAAACTCTGAATAGTTATATGGTTTATATGGACGTTTATGGTAACAGCGATGTTGATACAGGACTGCCGGTAACCTTCAGCTTGTGGGATGCAAGTACTGGTCGTATTTATCCTGGTGTTGATGTTATTGGTGGTTCAATTCAATTTGTATCAGGTGCAATGCTAGGTACTTTAACAGCACCAAAAACTTTTAATGCAACGGATAAGGTTGAACAACAGTTGAGTATTAAAAAGGGCTGGAACTGGTTTTCGACAAATGTTGTAAACACAACACCTTCACTTTTGGATCAGGTAAAAACTGGTATGGAAACAGATGGCTTAATGATTAAGTCGAAATCGAATGGATATATTGAATATGCTGGTGCATGGGATGGAAATCTGACCACATTAAATCAAAAATCGATGTATTTGCTGAAATCAGGACAAACCAAAACAATAAAAGTAGTGGGAGCTACTGCAAAATCTGCAGATTATCCTATTTCGATTGCCCCTAGCTGGAACTGGATTGGGTATATACCACAATTTGTAGCGCCGGTACAGGAAGCACTTAGCGGACTTACTGCCAAAGAAGGCGATCAGATTAAAGGTCAAATAGGATTTGCAACTTATTCTGGAGGAAGTTGGACTGGCAGTTTGCAGTATTTGGTACCAGGTCTCGGATATATGTATTTTTCAAATAATACAGCAGTGAAAACCTTTGTGTATCCGTCACAATATCTTTCAATGTCAAAAGTGAAAGAATATACACTTAATAAAGAAAATATGTATTGGACGTATGCTGAAAATAACTATCAGTCGAGTATGACTGTAACAGGAATCGCGAAAATTGATAATGTTGAAGTAGCGAATACTAACTTACAGATTGGTGTATTTATCGATGATGTTTGCAGGGGGGCTATTGAGTTGCTGTACAGCACTTCCAAAAACAGGTACTTTGCATATATTTCAGTTTGGGGAAATGCTTCCGATTTGAGTAAAAAAATTACATTCAAATGTTATGATCCTACAAGTGGCAAAGAAATAATCGCTGCAGATAAGACACTTGGATTTATTCCAGATAATATAGTAGGTTCTTCAGCAAATCCATTTGTAATTAATTTTAGTACAACTGTTACAGGTGAATTAAAAAATGAGTTGAATGAACAAGCAATTTATCCAAACCCGGTTGTAAATACGCTGTATTTCAACTATGACCCGAAAGACATTGAACAATTTGAAATAGTTGATTGTATTGGTAGGACTCAGGTTTATTCAAAAGTAATGAATAAAAACTCGGTTGAAGTTGGAAATCTTGTTCCGGGAGTTTATACTTTACGAGTAACTTATAAAGGAATACCTTATGTTCATCGATTTATCCGTAAGTAATTCAGTTCATTATCTAAGAAAGAATCATTTGTAAGATTCTTTCTTGTAAGCAAAACGCCCGTTCGAATCAATTGATTTGAACGGGCGTTTATTAATCAAAGATATCATCTTTATAATTGTGTTTTATTTTAAGGAAATAGGTGAATTTGTTTTTTATTAGTAATTTTGAAAATTCTTTTAAATCGAACTAATATGGAAAAGAAAACAATCGTTATTACAGGCAGTACCCGTGGCATTGGCAACGGTCTGGCTGTGGAGTTTCTTAAAGCGGGTCATCAGGTGGTGATAAATGGTCGTGATCCGGAGAAAGTGGCGCGGGCAGTAGCCAAACTAAAAGATACCTGTTCCGATGAAGTTGCAGGTGTTACCGGCAGTGTCAGCGATCCGGAAACCCACGAAAAGCTTATCAACAAAGCGGTTAATACATTTGGAAAAATTGATATCTGGATTAATAATGCCGGCATTCCGCAGCCTCACCGTAAATTGGCCGATATTGAAACGGAAGATATAAAAGCCATTACCGAAATTAATATTTACGGACTGATGCTGGGCACCCGCGCTGCAATTCAGTTTATGACCAAACAGGGTTTTGGCAAGATTTTCAATATGGAAGGTTTTGGCAGTGACGGTAGGATGATGGATAAACTTAGTCTTTATGGCACTACAAAGCGTGCTGTAAATTATTTATCAAAAACTATTTCGAATGAACTTAGCGGAAGTCCTGTTCAACTGGGCATACTTAGTCCGGGAATGGTTCGAACGGAGTTTTTGGATGGTGCACGGGAAATCAGAACACCCGATGAAGCCAGACAATTTAAGAAAGTATATGATATCCTGGCAGAAGACCCGGATGTGGTAACTAAATTCCTTGTGAACGGAATTTTGAAAAGCACAAAGCACTATGACCGTATTGAGTTTCTAACCAAAGAACGGCTTTTTGTTCGGATTTTAAAAATGATGCTTTACAGCGGCGATAAAAAATAGGCAGAAGGTTATTTCTTGTTACAATTGAGAGTAACTGAATGAATTTTTAATGACATTAATGTCGTAATCTAAAGTCAAAACACTATTTTTGTGTCACTTTTAATAATCAATTTAAATTCATAGCAAAATATTATGTCTCGTCTTAAATCACTTCTTTGTTTATTGTTTTTCACTGCAGTTCTTTGTGCCCAGGATTTTGAAGTTGCACCGGTTTTAATGACTTTTAATGGCGACCCTGGCGAGATTCAGAAAAAAGATATCAACCTGATTAACCATTCAGGTAAAATTCAAAAATACAATTTAAAAGTGGCTGATTATGTATTGGAAAAAGATGGTTCCAAGAAAACAGCTCCTGCCGGTTCCACCCCACATTCATGTGCCGACTGGATTACCATTAATCCATCGTTTGTAGAATTGAATCCCAATCAATCAACTACTATTCAGGCTTTAATGACTGTACCCAAAAATGGATTTTCAGCCAAATGGTGCCAGATATTTGTAGAAGCAACGAAGGAACAAACACCCTTCGAAGTAGATAAAGCCTTGGCAAGCGGGGTTTTTCTCGTTCCACGCATTGTTATTTTAGTAAAACAAACGCCTAAAAGTAATACCAATTTTAAAGCAAGTATTTCAGGATTAAAAGAGGTAACAAAAAAGGGAGACACTGAACGAAACTTTGAAGCACTTGTGACCAATACCGGCGATAATGTGATTGACGCCTCGGTAAGTCTGGCACTGGCAAATATCCAAACAGCTAAAGAAGAAAAATTTGCTGCTATTAAAGTTACAGTTTATCCTGATAATTCAAGAATCGTTAAACTACACCTTCCAAAAACCTTAGCACCGGGCAAATATGCACTTGCAGCTATATTGGATTATGGTCACCGCCAACCGCTTGGTGGTACACAGATGATGCTTGAGGTGAAATAATTTATAGTTTATTGTTGACAGTTTATAGTGAAAAGTACATTTAAATATTCTCTTGTTATCGCTGTTTTGGTGCTGATTTCTTTCCATGCTTATGGACAGGAAAAAACAATAAATACCTGGTACGATGCGGCTAAAACGCAGTTGAAAGAATCGTATACGGTCATTCCAGCAGGTAAAGACAGCGTGGTAAAACATGGCAAATACATTATTTATTATTCAGATAAAAAGGTTTGGCAGGAAGGAAGTTTTGATCATAATCAGCTTACGGGTTTGTGGAGAGATTACTATGACTCAGGTGTGTTGAAACAGGAAATGCCCTATGCAAACGGGAAGTTGAACGGTGTTTTAAAATACTATTTCCCATCAGGCAAATTGCAACAGGAGCTTTTGTATAAAAATGATTTATTGAACGGTAAATCAACCATTTATTATGAAAATGGCAATACGCAGGAAATTACTGACTACCTGAATGATTTGCCCGATGGAGAACTCCGGACATTTTACGAAAGTGGAAAACCGGCGTATATTAAAAACTACAAATCCGGTATTGAAGAAGGCCAGCTGACTGCTTATTATGAAAACGGAAACATAAGGGAAAAATCAGTAAAAAAGCAGGGGAAATATGAAGGATTGTTTACCGATTATTTCAAAGATTATAACAACGGTGCCGTTAATAACAAATGTTTCTATGTCAACGGAGTACTGAATGGAAAACTAACGGGTTATTATCCAAGCGGAAATATAAAACTTGAATGTCAGTATCTGAACGATTCAATATCAGGCGTTTTCAAAGAATATTATGATACCACTGCAGTTTTGATTAATCAGACCGGGCAGTACAAACAAAACAGGAAAAACGGAGAGTGGAAATCCTATTACAAAAACGGATCAGTTTATACCGTTGGAGGTTTTAAAAACAACAAACTGGACGGAATCTGGAAGGTGTATTTCAATAACGGAAAACTTAAACAGACCGGAAATTACACTGACGGAAAAGCCACCGGAGAATGGTTGTTTTACTACGAATCGGGAGAACTAAAGAACAGAGGTAGTTATGTGGATGATAATAAATCCGGAATGTGGAAAACTTTTTATACAAGCGGTGAATTAATGTCTGAAATAAACTTTGTTTCTGGTCAGCGTGAAGGTGTAGCAAAAGCGTATACTAAGGATGGAAAACTCACTGAGACCACAATTTATAAAAACGGGGAAAAAGTAGAATGAAAAAACTCAGTGGATTTGTCATTGCTATTTCTATGTTTGTTTTCACAGCTTGTGATAAAAATGTACCGGTGCCTGTGCATAATTCCTTACAAGGGTCGTGGCATTGCGTTGAGAATTCCATCAATGGTACGAGAACGTATTTAATTGATATTGACCCGCTGAAAGCTGATACCACACAATATCTGATAAGCAATTTTCAGAACATGAATATATCTTCCGATGGCTATAATGTTGTATTTGCCTATGCAAAACGGACAGGTTCTACATTGACAATTACACCGAATCAATCTGTCAGTAATGGAACTGCAACTATTATAGTAAAATCAGGTACCGGAGCAATTTCAAATGCTTTCAAGAGGATTGATTTTGTATATTTAATTTTTGACGGAAGGAACGATATTACGGTTCAGGCAGTATATACCAGATAAAAATTGCTGCGAATTTACCTTTTCTTCTTCAAAGCCGACCTGTCTTCCATTTTCATAATGAATCCCATTAGACCATACCGGGTAATAGCAGCTTTGGCATCATCAATCGTCGCATAGTTTCCGGTATAATAAAGGAACTTGCCGTTCGACTCCAAATAATACACTTCATCTTTCAGGTTGTATTTTTCTTTGTAAATAGAAGGGTCACAGTAAGTCTTTCTGATATCAAGTTGAATAACGTACATAAACGATTCTCCGGTTTTCGGTGTTTTCGAATCATTTGTAGTTGTTACTTTTGCAGTTTCCGTTGGTTTATTTTCAACTTTCGTTGCAACTTTTTCATTACCTGGTGCAGTTTTCTCTGCATTATTTTTTTGTCCATTACCCACCTGAACGATTTTATCAGCAACCGGTTTAGGTGTTTCAACCTGTACAGGTGTTTTTAAAACCGGAACAGGTTTTTCTGAGAATGATTTTGGTTGTTCTGTCGTTTTAGCCGGTTGTCCAACAGCCGCTTTTGCCGGTTGCTCAACATTAGTTTTCGGTAGGCTTTCAGTAGTTTTTGTGGTTTTTCCTACAGAAACATTCTTAGATTTGTCCCTATCTTTTGAAAGTTGTTCATCAGCAGATTCTACCGGAGTCACAGTACTATTAATTGGCTGCAAGGCTGGCTTGACAGCTTTATTCGTACCAGAACCGGAAAAGTCCGGAGCAGAAACAGAGCTTTCATTTTTGACAGCTTGTTTTTCATTTTTGGAAACCTGTGTTCCCTGAGTGGAAGTCGAATTTTGGTGTACGTTCTCCGGTTTTATTGAAACAGGTTCTGTAGTATTCGGAGTTGGTATAGACGATACTGAAACCGGTTTTTCGGTATTATTATTCGTTTTTACCGGGATAGAATGTTGATTTGCCAAATTAGAGCCCGCTTTTTCTTCAATGGCAATTCCCGATTGGAGTAAAGTCGGATCAACTGCTGTCACAATTGTTCCTTTAATTCCAAGTTGTGATTTTTTGGCATTAGCAGCCTTTTTAGTTTGGAAATTTCCGACATAATACGTAAATACACCATCTTTTTCAATGTATTGAACATCCTCTTTCAGATTGAATTTCTTTTTAAAATAGGATGGATTCTGATACTTTTTCAAAACGCCAACCTGAACAGAATAAGAAACTGAAGCCGGACTTTCTGTTGTTACCTGAGTTGATTCTTGTGTTGATTCAACCGGTGCGGTTTCAGATTTTCCGGCAAGCGAGCTAAATTGAAACAATTCATTTCCATTTTCGAATTGAATGCCCCGAACATTTTCAACAAAAACGAAGTCAAGATTTACAGTTTTACTTTGAGCGAACTGAATTTCGGATTCATCGTTATCGATATTGAAGTTTTTACCAAAAGGATTAGTAATATGTACTTTATATCTATCTGCTCCCGGAACATTTATAATGTATGATCCAAAATTATCAGTTAATGCAGAGAAGGTTTCCCCCTTGCTTCCGGTTGCCACAATCCGAATTCCTTCCAAATCTATTTTTCCTTCTGTACTGTTTTGGTCGCGAATGACAATAACTTTTCCTTTAATTTTGTAGCTTTCTACCAATGGAATATACCAGGTCCGGTCTTTATCATTAAAGTATGTTTGCTGATTGCCTTTCATGAAGTAAAGGCTGTGCAGGTTTTCTAATGGAGTGAACGTCATTTTATAATAATCTTTCGGGAGATTTTCGAATTCAATTTCTCCGTTTACATCCGACAATAACTGAACTTCCTGAATATTGGTAGGAGTTTTAGATAATGTCCTGTCTTTTTGAATATTGACTAACACATTTGCAACAGGAGGCTCTTTATCTGTCTTAATTCCATTACCGTCCAAATCATTGAAAAACACGGATTTCAAGTTATAATACTTCAATCGCGGTTGTTGAACATTAAAGGATTTGGTTATTCCGATAGCAAAGTTTAAATCTTTAGTATTGACTCTGACTGATTGCTGATCGACCCGGCTGTTTGAATACATAAAACCATTTAGAGAAAGCTCCCAACCGCCTTTAAGATAATGATCGTATCTGAATGAATAGGCTGTATTCTCGCTTTGAGAAGGCATATAATATGCGTAATTGATTGATGCAGTGAGCCTGATTGTTCTTTTCAACAGATAATATTCATAGGACGGTCGGAATTGAAGACTTTTAGTTACCGTTGGATTTGCATCTACCAAAATACTCCGATATAAATCGCTGGATGAACCGCTTGTATAATAGGCATTAACACGCAAAGCACGATCTGAATAATTAACACCAACTGAATAGTAAATATTGTTAGTCGATGAATAATTAGTAATCAAAGGATCATTGGAATTATAAAAAAACCTCATGTTACTAATAGTAAAATTAGGTGTAAGCGTACCCTGTGAATTTATTTTTATCGAAACAGAACCATAAATACCGGGCTGAAACGTCTGATAATCTGACGAATATCCATTAATAGGATTATAAGTACGGCGCATTGTACCATTATAATTCGGACCAAGCTGAAACATAGTACTTCCACTTGAAAGTGCTAAAACCAGTCGAAGGTAATCAGTAGAATTAAAACCTGCCGGAACTGTGAAATTGTATGGATATAGTGTGGTACCGTAATAATATCTGCTTCCGCTCAACAATAAATTTATATAATTACTCATTTGATATTTTCCTACGACATAATACTGTTCCTTTCCGGAGTTATAAATGTAATTGTTTTTGGAGTTCAGTGCATTTATATCGAGAAAAAATCTTTTATAGGCCATTCTATAAGCCAATTTGTAACTATAACCCAACAAAGTGGTGTCATGTCCTGATGATAAATTAAATTTTGATTGAGAATACAACAGGTCAAAGTTAAAGGTATGATGTTTAAACAGATTAAAGCCAATTCCAACTAATCCGGAAGTAGTGGAATATGTATTATTGAAATTATTTTCGTGTGATAATTCTGTTTTGAGTGAAATGCCTTTTATTAAAGTTGAGTATCCAAAAACTTCACCCAACGAATTAGTATAATGGTTTTGTATTAAAGAGTACGAAATTGTATTTTTAGAATTAATGTTGAAAAGTCCGGTAATCCCTCTACCGTTAATAGCATTAAGTTCGCCACCTGTAATATTATAACCTAATTGGATTTTGTTCCTGTTGTCACTGTAAGTTAATTCATACATTAACTGATTGTTAAGATCGAAATTATTGTTTCCTAATATATAATTTTGTAATGAGGCACGATATTGAATTTCAGCATTTTTAGGCAACAAAACCTGACCAAAAACTGATAAAAAGTTGCTTGGATTCTGACTCGACATAATATTTGACATCAGATAGTATACATTTAATGGTGATTCACTCTGGTCTCTTCCATTTATGTAAGTATTGTTGAATTTTTTTGTTTCGAGTGTATAATCTCTTGATAATGATTCAGTGGATGCTGTAATTCTTATAACAGATTCTTTCCAGTTGTTTTCAAATTTAAATTTATCTTCATAACTTAATTTTGATTGGTAACCAACATAGTAGCTTAAAATCGTATCTTTATTTGCGGTAAGTTTTATGAAATCATCTTTTTCATTTGTAATATCATCGTTGAAGTATAATAACTTTCCTGCATGAAAATGAAGTTTAATTAATTCATTTGTGTTCCCTTTATTAGAAAGTTTTACATGAAAAAGAGAATTCATATTATTATCGGAGAAAAAAATGTTTTTTTTCTCTACAGTGAATTCCCACTTTGAAATTAACGGCAGAATTATGTAGGCTTTTGAAGAAATTTGCCGTTGAGTGGTCTTAAAAGTGGCATCTAAAATATACGAAATTCCTCCGAGAGCATCAAAAGAGGGAGATAATCTGACCGGGACTAATAATGAATCACCGGCAGGTATGGTAGTTTTTTCTGAATTTGAACTTATAATCTTCCAGTTTTCAGGAGGATTGAAAGTTACAATTCCCGTAATAGGTTTGGTGGAGTTGTTACACACCTTAAGGACATTAAAATACAGTTCTGATGTTTTTATGCTATCATTTGACTTTATAAATGACAGTTTTATATCGCTGTTATTTTGTCCGAAACAGTTAATATTTACAATAAAAAAACAGTAAACTACGCTAATCAAGGATACTATTAAGAATCTTTTGGATTGCATAGGATTACAATTTTAAAATTGCCGGCATGATATAAGTTGCTTATCGAATAAAATAAACCTAAAACCCCGGTCCGGTAGGTTCTAATTCAAATTCAATTTCTACATTATAATAATCAGACGGTTCGCCTATAAGAGCTCCGTTGCCGCCCGCCGAGACAGGCTTACCGCATTCGAAAGAAATTTTCAATTGATTAGTGTTCCAGTTTAAGTTTACCCATGATGGATTAGTATAGGTAAATAACGGTAAAAAATCAGTTGTAAGATCTTTGTATCCGTATGAAAATCCACTACCTAATCCAATTGCATTTTCAGCTTTTATTCTGATTCTGTTCAAAGGCAATGAGTAGACATCTCCTTTTAAATTAATCTGACTATTGAATGATCTGAAATTGAGTATAAACCCTTGTAAAGTATGGCCAACCCTGCTTGAGTCAGCCATAGAAATTCCAATCTGCGTACCGCCAATTATTTCAATACCATTTTTAATCTTATCCAACGAGTTAAAATTAAAGGGTATATTACTTCCGTATAGCACCCTGATTCTAGCCGAATTCCATTCTTGTGACATAACCCTCGGAATATTGATAAGTATTACCAATAAAAGCACGAAGGATATCCTCAGAATTTGACTTTTAAGATTAAACATGGCATGTTCAATACATTTGATTTAAATAAAAGATTGACCAACATATTAAATGTTGATCAATCTTTAGTATTTTAAGCTATTGAAGAAAAATTACAGAGCTGAAAGGTCAAACAATACGTTTACAACATATCTGTCTGGTGTTGGGCTTGGTTTTTGATCAATTAAAGCAGTACCGTTCATAGATCCTTCTTTGGTACCACAGCGCCAGTTGATGGTAAATTTATTATCAACTGCATCTCCTGCATTAGCGGCAGCAGTTGTGTTGTCAGTAATCAAAGTAGTTGGGTATGCTGGCAATGCAATTGTTTTAGTTGCATTTGTTGTTGGAGCACTAAAAAGTTCTTTAGTAGCAGTTGTACCAATTGGCGATGCTGCTGCTTCAAATGTATGAGTTCCTAAGTTATTTAATGACAATCCTACATTGTCAATTGTAAGCAAATTGGCTGGATTATCATTTCCAATAAGATTAGCTGTTTCAGCACCAAAATCCAATGCCCAACGGGTAGAAGATGCAACTTCAAAACTAGTCATATACATAGCATCGCTTCCAGCACCAATACCACTCTTGTAATCAGCAATAGTATTAAATACAAATTCGATATTACCACCGTTGGTAATATTCATACGTAAAACCTGATTAAGATTAACTGCAACAGGAATAATGTTTCTGTCTTTAACAGCTTGTGCAAAAGTTGTCATGCCACAGATTAGCATAATTGCAATAAAACTAATTTTTCTCATAAAACTTGATTTTTTAATTGTTGATAAAACTTTAATATATATTTGATTAGTAATCTTTAAGCTAAAAGACTGTCATAATTTGGGCTAAATCATAAACATTATTATTAACTGTAAATGCCTGAAATTTTTTCTAAAATGACTGAAACCCTTTGTTTACGCGGATTTCAGAAAAACACGTTGCAAAAATAGTGATTTAATTTAACCCGCAATGGCTTTTATTATTAAAATTGAAAATAATATTATCTTTTTTTCTCTTGTCAATTTTATAAAATATTAACGTGCTAATTTTCAGCACTCTACATTTTAGTGTCATAAAAAGTATTACTAAAAAATAATAATATTGTAATTTCAGTTTAACAATTTAATTGATATAAGCGTTAAATTAGCGGGGTGTGTTGCAAAATTTCAATCCTCAGACCAGTATTTTAACTCCAAAAATTCATCAAAACTTAGATTTATTGGCGTTTTAACGACTATTGGTCTGCCAATTTAGAATTTTTCAACACTTTTTCGGCATCCAATTGGGCTTTTGATTTACTTTGAGTAACAATATAGACACCTGCAAAGACAAGAAAAGCAGATAAAGCTTTTTCAATGCCAAAAGTGTCTATACAAAGTACAACTGCAACCATCGATGCAACGACCGGTTGAACATAATTATACATGCTGAGCGTGGTGGGCCGAAGTGTTTTTTGACCGGCAGGAAGAAATAAATAACCTAAAAAAGTGGCGAAGATAACCACATAAGCAATTTGCCAGTAGTTGTGAATTGTAAGAACAGTAAAATTGGTTTGCATAAGCGGTTTATAACAAAACGGAAAACAAACAACAGTGCCAAACAGAAACATCCATTTCATAACTGTTATGGCGGAATATTTTATAATCACATTTTTGAATAAAGTCAAATACAGAGCAAACGAAGTTACCGCTCCAAAAACAATTATATTTCCGAGAAAATTGCTTTTCCCAATATGTGTAGAATGACTGGTAAATACCAGCAGCAATGCGCCTGAAGCGCCTACAATTACACCGACTGCCTTCATTAAAGTTATAGGTTCTTTGATTATTATCGCTGCCAGAATCATGGTAACAATTGGCAGCATAGTTACAACAATGGATGCATCAATGGGCGATGTACTCGCTAATCCGATAAAATAAGGTAATTGATTGAATGTAAGTGCAAATAGCGAAGCTAAGAATAACAAGAGAATGTCTTTAAACGGAACTTTTTCTTTTCTTGTAAAAAACGATATCAGCCAGAACAGAATCATACCTCCACTCAAACGGAAAAAAGTAAGTGTGTAAGGACTTAGAATTTGCGACATCAACATTCTGGAAATTGGTATGTTTAATCCAAAAATAATATTCGCAGAAAATATGGCAATATGCCCGGTAAGTTTATTTTTTTCCATTCTGATATTTGAGGCGACAAAGATAGTAAATAAGTCACCTCCAACAATTAAAGCGTAAAATAATAATTGAAACCAGTTCGAGTAGAACTACTTTTTTTGGAATTTTGCGATTGTTCCCTTGCAGATTCAAAAAAACGCAGTATATTTGCACCCGCTAAGCGAAAATGGTACCATAGCTCAGTTGGTAGAGCAAAGGACTGAAAATCCTTGTGTCCCCGGTTCGATTCCTGGTGGTACCACTTTTA
>CAIYTJ010000695.1 GCA_903929065.1 uncultured Bacteroidales bacterium
CCCCCAAGCCGCGAAGCACCAGATCCTAAGTCTGGCGTGTCTGCCAATTTCACCACGCCCGCTTTTTTGGGACTGCAAAGGTAGTCAAAAATGTTATCCCACGTAGTATTAAAACAGAAAATATTAAGAAATTGTTGTCCCGGCTTCAGAATAGCTATTTAGCTTCAGTGGCTATAGCACAGTTCAACTAAGGATTTCTATTAAGCCTGCCATTAGGTTTAGTTTACCCTGAATCGAAGGGAATAATGGGAGTTCCATTTTTAAGGTCAACCAAACATTCTCGATGATTTCGGCGATGTAAATTTGAATATCATAAGTATCATTATATGTGTTTTCGTGTACCGATAAATATCAATTTGTCTTTAATTCGTTTGGGTATAGTATTGGCATTTAATTTTATAATAAAACTATTAATAAAATTATATTCTTGATGCAAATACTGGTAAACCATTTTCTTTCTTAAATTATGTGCATTGCATAAGCCTAGTATCAATTTCCGGTTCTCATTTATTTTTGAAACAATGCTATCAGGTACTTGATACTGAAATAATGAATCATTCATTTCAACAAGGTCGTAAGGAATTGTTGTAGCTTTTATCTTTTTATCACCAATACTCAAAGATTGATCATTACTATTACCACCTGCGTAATAATGGCAATATGCGTCAAATTCAGACGGATCAATCAATCCCTGGCATAACGCATAATAGTATATTGAATCTAAATAGTGATAATTTCCCAACTGACCATTATGTATCATGATTACATTATATGTACTTACGTATAGAGGAGAGAATTGAGATCCTAAGAACAAATCAGAGGGAAATTTTTTTATAAATAAATCCTTCATGAAAATTAGATTAGCCTTTCCAATTTTGTCCAAAGAATCTTTCCCATAATCATTTAGTATTCCTTTGTTTATTGATCTTAAATATTTATTGCTATTCTGATCAACATTTACTAAGGAATCTAAAATATGTATGTAATTGGAATCAATGTCTATTTTCACCATATCCGTATTATTGTATAATTTCAAATATTTACTTACATGTTGGCTATCAATATAATTATCAATCGAATATTTATAATATTTATACATAAAACCTTTACCTTTTAATATTGGTAGCAAAGTTTTGATGGCATTAGAATCTTGCAACTTTGTAGCCACAATAAAATAATTGTGCATATTTTTATAGTTCATAGCATTACCTGCAATTTTAAAGGCACGTCTATAATAATCTTTTGATCCCTTCAAATCACCATTGCATATAGAAATTTCTGCTTTATCAATTGCCGAATAGTATTTCTTTACATTAAACCCGTCAGCATGAATACATGTAAGAGACAATAAAATATAAATAACAATATTTTTTTTCATATTTATGTATATTAATAATATTTGAATTATGGCACAGGATTATACTGCACCAAAACGCTATTTTTATGCTGGTACAGTTGTATTTGTAGAAACAGGTATAATATTTCCTCCTGGATCAACCGGGGCATTGCATCCATCAATGCATTGTTCATCAGTATAAGTTGTAGATGATTGTGGAGATCCATCAGGTCCAGCCCAAGTGGTTACTGCGTCACCCGAAAATTTGATACTAGTTTGCCCAGGCGTTCCTTCTCCTGCCGTATGGGTGCCAGCACCAGTTACCGCTACAGCACCACCCCATACATTTACTAATTTTGAAGATGGTATTTCGCAAATCCGGAAACTTTCAAATTTCTTTTGATTGTTCATTTTGATAAAATTGATTTTTGCATAGCCAATATATCGCAGGTATGCAATTAAAGCGCTGCCATTTATTCCGTGTACAGGCACGTTCTACACCGCATATTTAAGGGCAGCCCTTCGTAGTAAGCTGCTGAGGCCAAAATCAAAAAATCATTTCAAATGCTTACCTTAGCATTCCAAATATTGCTCCGGGTAATACATTCAATTTGAACGGAACTATTATTAATTGACACAATCCTTACATCATTGATGCTATCTCCGTTTATTCTATCAACTGGTATTTTTAAATAATATAGCCAGTCTTGCACACAGTCTGTTGTAGTATCTTCTTTTGAAGATACTATTAACACTTTATTTATTTTCATAGCATTCTGGGATTTTTATCTTTTTGATTTCATATTCTGTTTTCAAATCTGGTAGTCCAATTTCATCCCTTATTTTATCTACATTTTTACAATCACATAAATCAAGTTTTCTGCCTTGCCATCTCCCGTAATAACTGCATGGCTTTTTATTCTGCGAACCGGTATAATGCCTGTCGACTATTATAGATACCAATACTGGTGAAATGTTTCCAGCCATCACTTCTTTTTTTAGTACATTAAATAGATAATTCCAATTTTCTTCATTGTGATCACCTATATGAGTTAGTACTGGAAGAAAATCCAGGGATTTTGCCCCGGAATTTTTATAGCCGATGAATTTACTGGCTTCGATTAAAGCTTTAACTCTTTGAAAATTGACCGAATCACCATAACGTCCTATATACTGACGATAGGTAAGATTGCTATCCATCTTCCAATCCATTCTGATATATTGGTCAAACTGAAGTATTGAATTCATTTGCTTCAATAGATCGGTATCCAGCAATTGAAGGCTTCTTTTATGTTGGTCGTCAAAATGTTCACCTAAATATTGCTGCATTTGGGCATTTTCATTATTTGTTAAATTCTTGAAGTAAGTGTTTATCCTTTCTTTTCTATACCATTTTCAATGCTTTTATTCAAATAAACTGCAAATATATCAGTATCTCCCTGTTTAAGACCTAAATAAGAATATCGAAGATAATCATACGAGTTTATATATTTATTATCATTAATTAATTATTTATACAAAAACAAGGCCGAATCATATGATTTTTTATCAATCATTTTGCTTGCCAGCAATCTGACTATTTCGGCATGTTTAATCGTATCGGTTTGTGCATAAGTAATAAC
>CAIYTJ010000696.1 GCA_903929065.1 uncultured Bacteroidales bacterium
ATCCTGTAGCCAATAACGGGCTATGTCAAACATTTCTGTTTTTACATCCGCATCGGCATAATTCAAATCGGGCATGCTGCTGCCAAAATTTGCATAATAATAGGAACCATTGCTTGAGAACCATTGTGTTCCTAAACTGGTTGGATTCCAACGATACCAGTTCCGAAAAGTTGAAGTTGTACTGACTGCCGACTGTGTAAACCATGGATTCTGATTGGATGTATGATTCATAACCAAATCAATGATAACTTTAATTCCGCGCTGATGTGCCGCCTGAATAAAGGTTGCAAAATCGGCATTAGTACCATAATCACTTTCAATAGTGCGATAATCAATCACATCATATCCGTGATAACTCGGCGATTGCATAACCGGCATTAACCAGATACCCGTAATACCCAGATCGGAATGTGTTGTTGAATCACCATCATTCAGATAATCGAGTTTAGCTGTCAATCCTTTCAAATCTCCTTTGCCATCACCATTCTGATCGTAAAAACTGCGGACAAATACTTCATAAAAAACTGCATCATTCCACCAATAGGTACTTGCTTTCGAAACATTAATATAGTCGGTAAGTATCAGTGAAACAGAATCCTTTTTTGAGTTTTTTATTTTCAGTGTGACCGGATAGATTCCTTCAGCTGCATATGTTACAAGAGGATTTTGTATCTTTGAAGTAGCTGGCGTACCTCCTGTGAATGTCCATTCCCACGAAACCGGTGAACCGTTAGATTTATCCAGAAACTGAACTTTCTGACCGGGAATTATGGCCCGGCTCGATGCCTGTACCACAACTGCCAATAAATTTGATGGAATAACATCGCTGTACCAAAAACTGACAATTCCATTCAAAACAACGGTATAAGTCCGGTTTGCCCCACCGCCGGGAAATTCTTCCTTACCATTCCACAATCCATTTATTCGTGCTTTGAATTCTATATTGTCTCCCACATTAAGAACAATTGATACTGTGTAAATACTGTCGTTATTATTATCAGTAAACCTTGTGGAACCCCAGCTATTAAAAGTTCCGGCAATATCAACAAAGTCAGTTGCAGGTTTAAAATTCCCAAGAGCAATCTGCTGCTTCATGTTTACATTAAACACCACCGTGGTGGATTGAGCCAAAAGAAAAGCTGAGACCAGGCTGCAAAAAAGTACAGAAAGTAACCTGCTTTTAATGGGTGTATTGTTTTTCATAGTTTATTAAAAGATTCAGATTATTCAAATTTGTATGTCGATATAACATGGTAAAAGTAGTTCATTTTTTTAGTTCAAACTACTTTCCTACCAAAAACTGTTTATCGTATCAGTATTTTTTTGAATTTATTTCATTCGATATTTTATAAAATAAAGGAAGAATAAAAAAGTAAACCCAGAACTCAGAAAAATAATGTGAACTAAAAAAATAATATATCCCTTTTACCAACAAAAGAAATGACAATTCAGTACTGAATTAAAAATTTAAGTCTAAAAATAAGAAACTTTTATATGTTTATATATCAATTAATTATAACATGTGTTTTTGATTTGGTAGGGTTAAAATAGGGTTGAAGATTTAATTTATTTTCACAAGTAGTATTCTTATTGGGTGTAAAAATTTGCAATACAAAAATCTGTAGTGTTACTTTGTTGCGTTAAGTTTAAGGTACAAAAATTACATAACTATGAAAAAATATTTCC
>CAIYTJ010000697.1 GCA_903929065.1 uncultured Bacteroidales bacterium
CACCAAAATGACATAGCCTACACGTCGTATTGCAGCAAATGCCACAATTTTAGCAGTGGTAAATTAAATTGAAAATAAACGAATGAGTTTTATCAGGAAATTTCTATTTATTATTTCCTTAATGTTATTGGTATTTAGTCTGTATGGACAAAATTCCGATGGCTTTATCACGGGGAAAATCAGTTATATCAGTGCCCAAAATGTATATGTTCAATTTACAAACACACACGGAATTGAAATTGGCGACACCATTTTCAGTCTCAAAGTCGATACGTACCAACCCATATTGATTGTAAAAAGTAAATCTTCCATTTCGTGTATTGCAACTATAATTGATACCTATAAACCTGTCGTTTCCAGTCAGGTTTTTGTGCGAAAGCGTGTGGAACCTGTACCAACTGAAGTTGCTGCACAAAAATCGAAACAAGGTATTGCGCTGAACGACCAGGCTATAAACTATGCCAAAAAAGGAAAGCCGCAAAGTGGAGTCGGCTCATCGTTTAGCGGACGCGTTTCGTTATCCGGCTACATGAACAACACCAGCGACACGACAATAAACAGCACTTTCCGCCTCAATTTTTCGCTGAATGCGCATCACATTGCCAATACCGGTTTGTCGGCCGAGGTAGATCTTTCGCTGACTAACAGGAATACGTACCGGCCTTATGTCAATTTAAGCAGCCTTGATTCGATGAAGCTGGTCAGTTACCCTCAGACATTCAACGATGTGCGGATTTTCAACCTTTCGTTGAAATACGACATCACCAAAACGGCAAGCGTTCTTTTCGGACGGAGAATTAATACGAACTTAGCCAATATCGGAGCCATTGATGGATTGCAGGTTGAAAATATTGGAAAAAATATCTCGTTTGGTGCGGTGGTAGGTTCGCGCCCCGATTTGTATACCTATGCCATTAATCCCACTTTGTTTCAGTATGGCGCTTACATTGGCCACCAACTGACTGAGAAAACCGGAAGTATGCAGACTTCGCTGGCGTTTTTCAACCAAACCAATAATTTTATAACTGACCGGCGGTTTATGTATATCCAGCACAGCAATTCTTTGTTGAAAAATGTTGATTTCTTTGGTTCGGCCGAAGTGGATTTGTACGCGCTGCAAAACAATCAGCCCGTAACCACCTTCAACCTCACCGGAGCCTATGTTTCGCTTCGCTGGAGTCCGTTCAACAATCTTTCGCTGGGGTTATCGTACGATGCCCGCAAGAATATTTATTACTACGAAACCTACAAAAATTACGTGGATAGTTTGCTCGATAAAGAAACCCGGCAGGGACTGAAATTTCAGGTCAATTACCAGCCTTTCAGTCATCTTTCGTGGGGAGGAACGGCCGGTTACCGCTTTGCTACGCCAACTGCCAGCCAATCGTTGAACGGATACTCATATCTTACTTATTCGCAGATTCCGTGGATTGACGCTTCCATTTCCATCAATGCCACTGCGCTCAAAACAACGTATGTCACCGGAATGATTTATGGCGCTTCACTTTCACGCGACTTTTTCAAAGGAAGATTTTATGCCGAATTATCCTACCAGAATGTAAATTATACGTTTCCAACCTCCACGCAGTTACTCGAAAACAGCGTGGATCTGAATCTTTCTTGGCGCATTACCCAAAAATTGTTTTTCTCCGTGGATGCCGAAGCCATGAAGGACACCAACAGCAACTTGCAGGGCCGGCTGTTTTTCAATCTTACACAGCGGTTTTAGGGAGTGAAACCTGCTAAATTCACATCAACTCAATGGACAAAAGCGTGTGTTAGGCGGTCGTTTTTTCTTTTTATGTTTTTTGTTCGTTATGTTATGCGTAAAAAAGTCAATTCCTTTTATTCTTTCACTTTTTGAACCAATGAAG
>CAIYTJ010000698.1 GCA_903929065.1 uncultured Bacteroidales bacterium
TCATGTGCTCCACCATACGATTTACGAATGGTTACTGTCACTTTCGGAACGGTGGCTTCGCCGTAGGCAAACATCAATTTTGCTCCGTGAGTAATGATACCGGCATATTCCTGGCCTGAACCCGGTAAAAATCCCGGAACGTCAACCAATGTCAAAACAGGAATGTTGAACGCGTCGCAGAAACGAACGAAACGTGCCGCTTTGCGGGAAGCGTCACAATCGAGTACTCCGGCAAGGAAGTTCGGCTGATTGGCCACAATACCGGTTGGAGCACCGTTGAAACGGGCAAAGCCTACGATGATATTACGGGCATAATGGCGGTGAATTTCAAGAAATTCGTCGTTATCCACGATGGCGTGAATCACGTCTTTCATATCATACGGCAAGTTCGGATTATCCGGAACGATTTCATTCAATTTATCATCCAAGCGGTTGATCGGGTCATTATTTTCGAACAATGGCGGTTCTTCCAGGTTGTTTTGCGGCAAATAAGAAAGCAATTTACGGATTAGCAACATTCCTTCTTCTTCATCTTCCGCTTTAAAGTGTGAAACACCCGATTTACGCGCATGAACATCGGCACCACCTAAATCTTCGGTTGAAATATCTTCGCCGGTAACTGATTTCACCACTTTTGGTCCGGTTACGAACATGTAGCTGTTATCTTTAGTCATAACCACAAAGTCGGTGAGGGCAGGAGAGTACACAGCGCCGCCGGCACAAGGTCCGAAAATGGCCGAAATCTGAGGAATAACGCCAGAAGCCATGATATTGCGTTGGAAAATCTCCGCATATCCCGACAATGAAGTTACACCTTCCTGAATACGGGCACCACCTGAATCGTTGATACCAACAACCGGACAACCCATTTTCATGGCCATGTCCATAATTTTACAGATTTTCAATGCCATTGTTTCCGACAATGAACCACCAAAAACAGTGAAATCCTGTGCAAATACACATACAGTTCTACCGTCAATAGTTCCATGTCCGGTAATTACCCCGTCACCCAGGTATTTTTCATTTTCCAAACCGAAATTGGTGCAACGATGCGTTACAAACATATCCAGTTCTTCAAAACTTCCTTCGTCCAGCAACATTTCCAGGCGTTCACGGGCGGTAAACTTGCCTTTGGCGTGTTGCGAAGCGATTCTTTTTGCGCCACCTCCCAATTTCGCTTGAACGCGTAAATCGATCAGGTTTTTTACTTTCTGTTGATTTTCCATTTTGTTATATCTGAAGTTTCGACTGTTGTTTATTGATACAAAATCACGTGTAAGTACCAATCAGCCGATAAACTGATTTCTGATTATTTATTGGGATCTTCGCAAAGTTCGGTCAACACACCGAAAGTTGATTTTGGATGAAGAAAAGCGATATTCAATCCTTCTGCTCCTTTGCGTGGTGTTTTGTCAATCAAAGCCACACCACGTTCGGCAGCTAAATCAAGTTTTGCCTGTAAGTTTTCCACAGCAAATGCAATGTGGTGAACGCCTTCGCCTTTCTTTTCAAGAAATTTTCCAACAGGTCCTTCGGGATCGGTCGATTCCAATAATTCGATTTTGGTTTGTCCAACTTTAAAAAATGCCGTTTTTACTTTTTGTTCAGGAACTTCTTCCACAGCGTAACAGGTTAATCCTAATACATTTTCGTAGTAAGGAATGGCAGTTTCGAGGCTTTTTACCGCAATGCCTAAATGCTCAATATGAGTCGGTTTCATAAAATAAATAATATAATAGTTTGATAATTAAAGTTGCATTTTAAATCCGAAAATTCTGAATGTCATTAAGTCCTTAATAAACCTAAATACGGAATTTTTTCCGTATTTGAATTTCGCACAAAATTAGTATAATTATTCTTCATTATCAACTAAATAGACAATAATTTTTCATTTTTTTTCTTATTGTTGATAATCAGAAAGA